>NZ_BTHG01000003.1:0-240399 GCF_045862875.1 Francisella sciaenopsi | reverse complement strand
CATTTAATACGCTTTATAACAAAAAAATAAATATCCGACTTACCTTAAAAAATAATACTTTTTTATTTAATTATTTCCCTTTCAATAAATTTACTAAGTTTTACTATCTCTCTTAATACTTAATTATTTCTTATCTTGATTACATATCAGTGATGTTAATGATTTGATTTAACTAGCTTTAGCGATTAGTTACATTAAAAAATGTAAAACTAGTTCATATATAAATTCTATCACCCAAAATATAATTCAATAAAATATCAGCATACTTTTTCACATCATAGTACATCATAGTTATATTATGATATTAGAATTCCATTTACTTGTAGCTAGATATCCTGTCATAACAAACAATAAGGGTAACATCTGATTAGTTTATAGTATTCAAATTTATAGAATTGAAAACAAAATCATAATAAATGCATATTAATACACTCTTACATTTCTCACAAATCTGAATCTGAGAGATTAGACAATATAACAGATCCAATCAAAAACATACACTCACTCTAAAAAGCAACAATCAAAGATTTAATCATAGATAAAATTTTAAGGTCAAGTTTTGATTAGTTTAGACATAAGTACCTCTAAACTTAAATAACCCTAAGCAGGTATCTTTAACCAGCTACCTCATATACATTAAGTCTAAAGCCGTGTTAATAACTATCTAGCACAAGTTCTATACTACCAACTTTATTACAAATGATGGAACTCAATAAGTACTTATAGAAAATTTAAGGTATAAAAAAAGCGACCCAAGTCGCTTTTTATTTATTTAATGGTGGGTGCTGAGGGGTTCGAACCCCCGACCCTCGCCTTGTAAGGGCGATGCTCTCCCAGCTGAGCTAAGCACCCGATTTTGAAAAGATCGAAAACTTTGGATGGCGGAGAGGAAGAGATTCGAACTCTCGATAGGGTTTAACGCCTATACTCCCTTAGCAGGGGAGCGCCTTCAGCCGCTCGGCCACCTCTCCTAAACCATGTGAAAGGATATTATATATATATAAAACAATGTGTCAAGAGCACATTCGACAATTTTTTATGGTATCTGCTATTTTACTAATATTAATACTAAACAAACTTCAGAAAAAACTTTATAATACGAATATTATTTTAGATATTTATAACTACCACAAGCACAATAATCATGAGAAAAATTTTAGTTACTAATGCACTGCCATATGCAAATGGCGATCTTCATTTAGGTCATATGCTGGGATATATACAGTCAGACATTTGGGTTAGATTCCAAAAATTACAAGGTAATGAATGTATATTTGTCTGTGGCAGCGATACACATGGTACTCCAATAATGCTTAAAGCTAAAAGCTTAGGTATCACACCAGAAGAACTAGTTGAAAAATACTCAAATAATCACCAAAAAGATTTTTTAAGCTTTGAAATTAAGTTTGATAATTATCATTCAACTCATAGCCCAATAAACAAAGAAATAGTTGAAGATATCTACGATAAGTTGAATGCTCAAAAACTCATATCAAGAAAAGAAATAGCTCAGGCGTATGACCCTGAAGCAAAAATGTTTTTACCTGATAGATTTGTAAAAGGTACTTGTCCAAAATGCAAAGCTGAAGATCAATACGGAGATAGTTGTGAGGTTTGTGGTGCAACTTACGACCCTACAGAGTTAATAAGTCCAAAATCAGTAGTCTCAGGAAAAGCACCAATACAAAAAAATTCTGAACACTTCTTCTTTGATTTACCCTCTTTGGAAAAAAATATTAAAGATTGGATAGAATCCAACAAACTACTCCAACCAGAAGTAGCTAACAAACTAGCAGAATGGTTTGAGCAAGGCCTACAAAGTTGGGATATCTCGCGTGATGCCCCATACTTTGGTTTTGCAATACCTGATACAAATGAGCAAAAATTCTTCTATGTTTGGCTAGATGCTCCGATGGGCTATATTGCAAGTTTTAGAGATTATTGTAATAAAAACAATCTAAACTTTGATGAGTTTTGGGGAGATAACTCTTGTGAAAGCGAGCTTTATCATTTTATTGGTAAAGATATTATTTACTTCCATGCATTATTTTGGCCAGCAATATTATCATCTACAGGCTATAAAACTCCTACAAGTGTCTTTGCTAACGGATTCTTAACTGTAAATGGCAAAAAAATGTCAAAATCTCGCGGTACATTTATCCAAGCAAGAACTTATCTAGATAATTTAGAGCCTAGCTATTTGAGATACTATTTTGCCTCTAGATTGACATCACGCATTGATGATATAGATTTAAACCTTGAGGAATTTGTCACTAAATCAAATTCAGATATAGTTGGTAAGGTGGTAAATATAGCAAGCCGCTGTGCTGGCTTTATATACAAAAAATTTGATGCCACCTTATCTGAGGATATTTTTGATCAAGAGTTAGAAATTGAGTTTAGTAAAAATCATGATGCCATTACTCAAGCTTTTGAAAAAAGAGAGTTTGCTCATGCTGTGAGACTAATAATGGCCTTAGCTGATAAAGCAAATCAATTTATAGACCATCATAAACCATGGCAACTAGCAAAAGAAGAAGGACAAGAACAAAAAGTTCATCAAGTATGCTCACAAGGAATTAATATGTTTAAGGTACTTGTTGCTTATCTTAAACCAATTGTGCCTTCAATTGTCAAAAATGCAGAGACTTTTTTAAATATAGAGTTATCAAAGTGGAATGATGCTCCAATATTCTTAAGATCTCACAAAATAAACAAATTTAAACCATTAGCAACTCGTATTGAAAAAGAAAAAGTAGACAAGATTTTAGAGGATACAAAAAAAATGTTAGAAAATGAACAAAACCAACAACCCAAAAAAGAGCCTAAACTAGATATTGCAGCTGAATGTACTTTTGATGATTTCATGAAAGTTGACTTACGCGTAGCTAGGATTGCTGAAGCTTCGCATGTTGAAGGTGCAGACAAACTACTTAAGCTAATATTAGATCTAGGTGGTGTTACAAAACAAGTATTTGCGGGTATAAAGTCTGCCTATAAGCCAGAGGATTTAGTAGGCAAACATACTGTAATGGTGGCGAACTTAGCTCCTAGAAAAATGAAGTTTGGAATGTCAGAAGGTATGGTCTTAGCCGCTGGCGATGGCAAAGGAATATATATACTAGAACCGCATGAGGGTGCTCAGCCAGGTATGCGTGTTAAATAAACTAAGTATTTAGTAATGAAAAAAACCTACTATAATATTTTAATAATTCTTCTACTATTCTTTTTAGCATTATTAAACTATATTGACAGATCTACTCTAAGTATTGCAAATACAGAAATTGCTAATGCTTTTAATATAACACCAACAGAAATGGGAATATTATTATCTGCATTTATGTGGCCGTATGCTATCGCTAGTCTACCAGCAGGATATATGGTTGATCGACTAGGTGTAAATAAAGTAATGCTAGTAAGCATGATTGCTTGGTCTGTAGCTTGTGTATTAGGGGGCTTAGTAATAGGATTTTATTCAATATTACTAACACGGATTTTACTCGGTCTCGCCGAAGCTCCCTTTTTCATAGTCGCTACTAGAATAATACAACATCGTTTTCCAAGTTCTCAAAGAGGGCTAATGTCATCAATAGTAGCTCTAGGCCCTAGATTAGCAAACATCCTAGCACCATTAATCCTAGTCGGTCTAATGCTACTGATAGATTGGCGAGGTATGTTTATTTTATTAGGTATTATCGGATTGCTAGCTGCGTTAGGTTGGAAACTTCTACATACAGAAGAAACTATTGAATGCAGACCAACTTACAAAAAGACTCAAAAGGTTTCTATCTCTGATGCACTAAAAAACAAGAATGTAGTTTTTTTATGTATTGGAAATCTATGTTCATCTTACGCTTACTGGTTATTTCTAACATGGTTACCTTTTTATTTTATTAAAGTAAAACACCTAAGCCTTTCTCAAATGAGTATAGCAACATCTATATCTTTTATTTCAGGAATTGCTTCAGTAATGTTAGGTGGTATAGTATCCGATCTTATGATAAAAAAAGGATTTACAGCAGTATTTTCACGATTAACACCTATAATCATCGGATGTCTAGTTGCATCTATAGCAATCTTAGCACTACCATTTATAGACAACATCTTTATTATTGTATGTGTAATTAGTGTTACTATTTTCTGTTTGGGGCTACGGATATCTCCAACATGGGCATTAGTTGCTGATATCTCTCCATATAGCTTAGTAGGAACAATTGGTGGATTACAGAATTTTGCTAATTTTGTTGGTGCTGGACTTGCTCCGCTTATTACTGGGATAATACTACAATCAACAAATGATAATTTTATGTTCGTATTTATATTTAGTGGTGTTATTTGCTTATTTGGCTCATTTATATATATGCTTATTCGCAATAGTAGAGTTCAAACTTAAACAATTTAGTACTCTATCACCTTCACTCTACCTTTAGTTATATTTGTTATTTCTTCTAAGAAGATAGATTTTTCTGATGTACATATCTTGATAACTTTGTATATCAAATTAGAATAATTCTCTTTTATAATTTGAATATCATAGCGATTTAGTAGATTATCGACATTTACTGTTTCTGAATAATCATACTCTATTAAAATTTCACTCTGAGGCTTCACGTGAATAAGCTTAGTCAAGGCCAATGCCTCTTTAGCTGCTTGCCCATACGCCCTAACAAGTCCACCAACACCAAGCTTCGTCCCCCCAAAATACCTGACGACCACAACCAAAACATTTGATACACCAAGACCTTGAATATGTGAAAGTATTGGCTTACCAGCCGAACCACTTGGCTCACCATCATCACTAAATCTAAGCTGATTATTATCTACTAAAGAATATGCCCAGCAATAGTGATTAGCTCCAAGATAAATAACCTTTGTCTTATCTATTGCCTCCAGAGCTTCTTTGTGACTAGTAACCTTGTATACAAAAGATATAAAGCGAGATTTTTTTATTGGTGAAATTTCAAACTCTAAATTTTCAAATATAGTTTTGTAAGAGTTCATAATTAACTATCTTATTAATGTTCAATATCTATACCATCTAGAGTTAGAGATCTATTTCTCCAGCACCTTGTCTTAAAATCTGATATGGTAATTCAAGCATTTGCACAACTGTAGTTGACTCATAACCACAATAATCTGACTCTATAACAACATCTATATAATTCATAACTTCATCATCAATAACTGAGCAATCAGTAACAACATGATCTTGCCCAGGTAAAATAAAGCTCCCAATCACTAATGGTTCACCAATTTCTGCTGATATTGCCTGAAGAGCATAATGCTCACCCACCCTTATACCAACTGTATTTTTAGATTTAGTAACCAATAATGATGATACCTTTTTTGTTGCATTTAAAATAAAGGTAAATGGTCCCGGTGTGTATCTTTTTAGAATTCGGTAAGCGCTATTATCAACTTTTGCATATTCAGATATTTCAGATAAGTCTTTACAAGATAATGTAAAATTATGCTTTCCATCTAGTTCACGTATTTTGATAATCTTATCTATAGCCTTTTTTGACTTCATTCTACAGGCTAGAGCATATCCTGAATCAGTTGGTACAGCAAGAACACCATCATTATCCAAAATATTAGCTATCTCTTTTAATTCAGCAACATTATTACCA
This sequence comes from Francisella sciaenopsi, assembly GCF_045862875.1. Taxonomy (NCBI): domain Bacteria; kingdom Pseudomonadati; phylum Pseudomonadota; class Gammaproteobacteria; order Thiotrichales; family Francisellaceae; genus Francisella; species Francisella sciaenopsi. Next base: position 234,769 of record NZ_BTHG01000003.1, on the reverse strand, counting down.
TAACTATATAGTTCAATTAATTTCTTCATTATCTTAGCAACAAGAGTTATACTTTTATGACATTATACAACACTTAACATTAATACAAATGAATAAAATGATTAATGATTTGCTGCCAGCAATCGTATTTTTTACAGTTTATAAAGTTTATGACATTTTTTATGCTACTGCTGCATTGATTATAGTTACAGTTGCTCAAGTAATTTGGGAGTATATTGCTCATAGAAAAATTGCTAAAGCACAAATTCTAATAGCTGTACTTGTTGTAGTATTTGGTGGAGCAACTTTATACTTCCACAATGAAGAGTTTATCAAATGGAAAGTTAGCATAATCAACTGGCTAATAGGAATTGGGCTGATAATATCAACATACACCATGAAAGAAACACCAATGCAAAAAATTCTGAAAGAAGCAGTTGAGTTAAAAAGACATAAGTGGAGAGAGATCAACAATATGTGGGGTGCTTACTTTACAGTACTAGGGACTCTTAACTTATTTGTTGCTTACTTTTTTTCAACAAATATCTGGATGAACTTTAAACTTTTTGGTCTTCTTGGTATAACTTTCATTTTCTTGATAATTCAATCTATTTATTTATCAAAACATATCAAAAGATAATTTTAACATTTAATTTGCATTGGAATAATTATCAACTGTATAATTGACACATTACAACAATGTATGAACAATATGAATCAGGAAAGCTTAAATATAAATAAAGAACCAAATCCAGCAAATAGGATCTGTAAATATCGCAATATTTTTGGATGTATTTGTCTAATTGCTATATTAGCTATATTTTTTATTACTGAATTAGCCATACTAGTCGGTATTTTTTTAACTTTTGCAGCCTTTTATATAGTAATAGCAGGATGTGTAGCAGCCTATCTAATATATCTAGGAATAATGAGATTATCAAAATATCTCAAAGAAAAAAAATAATAATTCACTCTACTCTGCTTTGACTAATCCTGCTGCATAAGTGCGCGCGCCAATTAAACCAACATCTGTATTCATAATTATATGAACTGGAAAATCTTTCATCATACTAGACATTCTACCTTTATCTCTAAACTTCTCTAAGAACTTACTTTCTTTGATTTGTTTGATAAGCCTAGGTGCAATACCTCCAGCAATATACAATCCCCTAAAAGGTAAACTTGATAATGCTAAATTACCCGCTACTGATCCATATATACTTAAGAATATATCTATAGTTCTCAGTGCAGAAGGTTCTCTATGCTCTATAGCATACTTGACAATAACAGCTGCTTTATCAGAATCTGATACGCTAAATAATTCTCTTCTTAGCGACTGACACTCTGGTTGATCGTATAAAGGATTACGTACAACATACTTATATATGTTGAATATACCATAACCACTACAAAATCTCTCTGGCGATATACGATGAAAAGTTTTACGCATAAATCTAAAAAGCTGAATTTGCTCATCATCAACAGGTGAAAAATCAACATGGCCCCCTTCTGTTTTGTACACTCTAGGATTATGGTCTTTATCATAACTGACTAGACACATACCCAAACCTGTACCAGCGCCAACTACAGCACATAATGTTTCATCATCTTTTTTACCATCTTGAAGAGTAATGAGATCTTTTTCTCTATCTAAAGATTCAATACCATAGCCTATAGCTTCAAAGTCATTTATAACTTTGACTTTACTTTTTTCTATACCAAGACCTTCTGATATATACTGCTCTGACACTAACCATGGTAAATTTGTTACTTGAACTTCTCCGTTTGCGACAAATCCAGCGACAGCAAGACACACAGAATCAATCTGACCCACTAGATCAACTTCTAGTAAAAACTTATCAATAATATCAGACAAACAATTAAAGTTTGCTCCTCTATATTTCCTAATAGCAATACTCTGTGTTAAACCATCTTCTAGAAGAGAAACCTCTAACCTAGTATTAGTTCCACCGATATCTCCAGATAATATATACATAGTCACACTCCCTTATTTAATGGTATCTTGCCAATACAAATACTTGATATTCTGCTATAATGAAATTATATCTTAATATTATAATTTTAGTTTAAATGTCTAAAGAAAATAAAACAACAGATTTCGGTTTTACAGAAGTACCTTGGGAAGAAAAACAAAAAAAAGTTGCTGGAGTTTTCCACTCAGTAGCAGCTAAGTATGACTTAATGAATGATTTAATGTCTTTTGGTATTCATCGCATCTGGAAAAAACAAACTATCGCAAAGACTAGCGTGCGCAAGGGAGATAAAGTCCTTGACTTAGCTGGCGGAACTGGTGATTTAGCATATAAATTCTGTCAAATGGTAGGTTCACAGGGTAAAGTAGTTTTAAGCGATATCAACTCATCAATGTTAGAAGTAGGTAAAGAGAAACTCACTAACAAGGGGTGTGTAGGTAATATCGAATATGTTCAAGCTAATGCTGAATGTCTTCCATTCCCTGATAATTATTTTGACTGTATAACAATATCTTTTGGTTTGAGAAACGTAACTGACAAAGCTAAAGCTTTAGCATCAATGTGTAGAGTACTAAAACCAGGAGGAAGATTACTCGTACTAGAATTCTCAAAACCTATAGTCTCTATGCTATCTAAGGTTTATGATGAATATTCTTTCAAAGCTTTGCCTTTTTTAGGCAAAATCATCACTCAAGATGCTGAAAGTTATAAATATCTAGCTGAATCAATCCGCAAACATCCAGATCAAGAAACGCTAAAGCAAATGATGTATGATGCTGGTTTTGATAATGTTGAATATCAGAATATGACTGGCGGAATCGTAGCTTTACATATCGGATATAAGTACTAAGATGATTCAAATAATAGATAGAGCCCTAACATTATTATCTAAACTTGACCCACAAATGAGTAGCTTGCTACTACCCCTTAATAATAAAACATTAAGGGTAGAGATTATTGACATTGATTTTGCGGTTACATTAAAAGTTGAGAAATCAAAGATCCATGCAACTGATGAACATTCTAAAAATGTGCTAAAAGGTAAACTTGCTTATATCCTTGAACTAATATTTAACAAAAATCTCCAAGAACTTATAATTGCTAACAAGCTTGATTATCAAGGTAGTCTTAAAGACTTAAATGAATTTAATAAATTCATAAGCGCTATTGATATTGATTTAGTTTATAAGATATCTGAGATTACTAGTCCAGAATTTGCAGCAACAATAGCTAAACCTTTTACTAAAGCTAAAGAATACCTTAGAACATCACGTCAAGAAACTATAGTTGATATTAAAGATTTTTTAACTGAAGAAAAAAGAACATTAATATCACAAAATGAGATAAATATTTTTTATCGTCAAGTTCAAGAACTAAAACAAGCTACTGACAGAATAGAAGCCAAACTAAACTTATTACAAGGCTTATACAATGATTAGAAAATTTCTAAGACTTATATATATTTTTTATATTATAAATAGATACTGTCTTCTCAATGAACCAATCCGAGCAACTAAGATAAAAAGTCTTAGGCTTATACTTTTAATAAATCCTTTTTACTATTCTCCGAGAGTACGCAAGCTAGAGCATGGCGTTAGGATTAGAGAAGCACTAGAGAAGCTTGGACCTATATTTATTAAATTTGGACAAGCGTTATCTGTACGTGCGGATCTGCTTCCTCCTGACGTTATAAAAGAAGTCTCTAAGCTTCAAGATAACGTGCCACCTTTTGATAACAATATTGCAGCTCAACAGATTCAAAAGGCTGCAAAAAAGCCTATAGATGAAATATTTAAAAGCTTTGAAAGTGCTCCGCTGGCTTCTGCTTCGGTTGCTCAAGTTCATGGTGCAATACTTCAAAATGATGAAAAAGTCGTAGTTAAAGTATTACGACCAGGTATAGAAAAAATCCTAAAACTTGATACTTCTTTGATGCTTTTCTTTGCAACACTACTTAGCAAACTAAAAGAAATTAAACGTTTCAAGCCTGTTGAAATTGTCAAAGAAATTAATCAAAGTTTCTTTGATGAGCTTGATCTAGTGCGCGAAGCATCTAATGCATCTCAAATACGCAGAAACTTTGAGGGCTCAACTATCCATTATGTACCTAAAATATACTGGGAATATACTAGCTCTACAGTTATGGTTATGGAACGTGTCAGTGGTGTGAGAGTATCTGATATCGAAACCCTCGATGCTTTAGGAGTAGACCGTCGCCTGTTAGCACAGCGTGGAGTAGAAATATTCTACTCTCAAGTATTTGATAACTGCTTCTTCCATGCAGATATGCACCCTGGAAATATGTTTATAGATGTCACAAATCCAGCAGATCCAAAATACATATCTATCGATTTTGGTATTGTTGGCACACTTAATCGCGATGACCAGCGTTATTTAGCAGGTAATTTTTTGGCATTCTTTAAACGTGATTATCGTAAAGTAGCCGAACTACACATAGAGTCAGGTTGGGTCCCCAGTGATACGCGTGAAGATGTACTAGAGTCTGCTATTAGAACAGTTTGTGAACCAATTTTTGAAAAACCTATGAAAGAGATTTCACTAGGCTATACTTTGATGCAGCTATTTGCTGTCGCTCGTCGTTTTAATATGAATATACAGCCTCAACTTACATTATTACAGAAAACTCTATTTCATGTTGAGGGTCTTGGACAAAAACTATGCCCAGAACTTAATATATGGGAAACATCCCGTCCAATATTAGAGAAATGGATGAAAGAGCAAATGGGATTGAGAGGTTTTTACCATCGTTCGCTAGAAAATATGCCTAGAGTTAGTGATAAGCTACCAGAGCTACCACGTATGGTATTTGATATATTACAACATACACAGATGAATTTAAAAACATCATCACCTAGCCAGGTTAGTGAAACTAAAGAGCCAAAGAAAAGGCATCGATTTGCATTGGGTGTAAGTATTGTGTTGATAGCTACAGGAGCTATAGCAAGTGTAACTAAAGATACTAACTCTCTGACTAAATTACAGAATTTAGTTACTACTCACAGTACAACCATATTGGTAGCAGGTGCTGTTTGTTTGGCTTATTATATTTTTAAAAAGGAGAAATAGATGTCTGATTGTATTTTTTGTAAGATTATTACTGGCGAGATTCCATCAAAGAAAGTTTATGAAGATGAGAATGTTTTTGCTTTTCACGATATTAATCCAGCTGCTGACACTCATGTTTTAGTTATTCCAAAAAAACATATAGCTAGCCTAAATGAGCTAACAGAGCAGGATGAAGAGCTTATGGGTAAATTTATGTTAAGCATTCCTAAAGTTGCTAAGCTTCTTGGTTTGAAAGGATTTAAAACCGTTTTTAATACAGGTAAAGAAGGTGGGCAAATGGTTTTTCATATTCATGCCCATATTCTAGGTGGTAAAATCAAACTCAAACTTCCTGAATAGACTTTACTCAGCTAATATCATCACTGGTGGTGGAAATGAGCTACTTGAGAAACTGTTTATCTCATGTAAACCACTAGCAAAACTTATATTTATTAATCCTATAACTGAAAACACTGATAAAACTAACTTTTTCATTTTAATATCTTTTTTGTAAACTTTTCTAATTTAGAAGAGTATTATTACATGACAATTTAACTTTGTTAAATATATTGACTTTATTATTTAAATAAGTTTTTCTTATTGACGGTGTTTTTAAATCATCCTCTAAATTAGTCAGGGCGCACGAGAGTAACTATAGATATTTTATCAATTTGACTATCTTTTGAAATGGTCTCTACAAATTCTCTAATTGTAGCGCCTGTCGTCAACACATCATCAAAAACTAAAAGATGCTTAGCTTTTATTGGCTGATTGAGTTTAAATACATTTTTTATTTGTGAAGCTCTTTTTTGTTTGGATGACTTAGCTTGTGACTTTGTATATTTGATACGCGAGTAATTTGAAAACACTGTTTTAATATCAGCATATTCTGCTAATTTGTCAGCAAGAAGCTCAGATTGATTAAATCCTCTGTAGATATATCTAAGTCTGTGTATTGGTACTGTAGCAATGGCATCTACATCTGAGAAATAGATATTTGCCATTTTATCCCACCATTTCTGCATAAGCTTACTGAACACCTGCGCTACTAACAAATCTTTTTGAAACTTAAACTTTTGCAATAAATATCTAACTTCTGTGGTGTAACTAAGTAAATGATAGTAATTATATTCGATATCAAAATCTAACTTGTACTGCTGTGTATTCAAGTCTTCTTCTAGATTGTGTAAACAATAATTACAAACGATATCATCACTATACTGTCTACACAAAATACAGTTCTGACTCTTTATAAACCTATATATACAGGCAAGAATATTACCAAAACTCATTTATATGTAAATATTCCTTGCTCTACTAGATTACTAAGACTTTCAGGCTTTGATAATAAATATCCTTGTACATATCTATATCCCAGATTACGCAACTTATCCAACGACTCTTGTGTTTCAACACCTTCAACAATGATATCCATATCCATTTCTGTAGCAATTTCTTTTATGGCTTTAAAAGTACTATTGCTACCTATCACATCATCTGCTAACTTATCAAGTAATGATTTATCTATCTTAAGAAGATTGAATCTACCGCCAATAAGTCTTTCAAAAGTTGAATATCCAGTTCCAAAATCATCAATAGCAAATAATATTTCTGCATCTTTAAATACATTTTGTATCTCAATCAACTCTAGCTCTGTTAAATCCATAAGTGCAGATTCTGTAAGTTCAAAAACTACCTTACACCTATTTTTAAAAGCTTTCTTTTTTTTAAGGACTAAATTTACCAAATCTTTAAGGTGCTGTAAAAAATTTGTTACAAAAGGCGATATGTTAATATTAATCCTGAAATCACAAGGTATATTTACAGTTTTTAGCTCATCAAAAACCACATTTATAATTAGTTTATTAAATTTATCTACTAAACCATTACGCTCGATCAGTCGAACTAGATTTTCGATATTTACATTTTTATACTCATTGATTGATGATCTTACTAAAGCTTCTACTCCTATAGCTTTCTCAGTAGATATTTCAAATATCGGTTGATATACAACTTTTATATGCTCTTTATTTATCAGACCCTTTAATACATGATTTAAAACAACTTCTTCTTTATATTGTTTTTTTATATCTTCATTAAAAAAACAGATTCCTAAATTTTTATTTTTTGCAGCTCGAATAGCATAGCTAGCATAAGTGATAATTTTATTGTCATCATAATCTGAAAATACAACACCAATCGCAGAGCTAACATCTATATCTAAGTCTCCAACTTTTACTCTTGAATTTACGATATTTGAGACTCTATTTACTACGATTTCAACCTCTTTGTTAGAACTTATGTTATTACAAAATATAGCAAATTCATTACCTCCGATTCTAGATAGAATATCTTGACTTCTAAACCTTATTGATTCTTTTAAGGTAGTAGCTATTTTCTTAAGAAGTTTATCCCCCGTATCATCCCCATAATAGTCATTTATTTGCTTAAACTTTCTTATATCTATAACTATTATTGCAAATAAAATATTTGTTTCCTTAAATTTTTTAGCTGCCTCTTTAAGAGTTTTTTCAAAAAAGAATCTACTATATACTTTTGTAAGAGAGTCTAGATTAACTACTCTTTTAAGAGTTGCATATTGAATTCTATAAGTATTATCTATAACAATGCCATCTATATGGATTACCTGACCTGAGTAATTTAAAGAATAATTAGCAAAAATTCTAAATATTTTTTCAGAATCATAATATGGCTTACAGATTATATCTATAGGCCTTTTTTCTTTAATACATTTTTGTACTGCTAATATAAATTTATCACGATCGTCAAACTGAAGAAGAGAAAGCCATTTATCCAGACTAATACTTCTATCTGGTGACTCATTAATAGCAAAATAATTAAAAAGATTTTTATCCCAATAAAACATATTCTTTTTAACATCAAAACTCCATGAAGCATATTCAATTACATCAAGAGCTTTATACTTAGCATTTTGCCTTATCTGTTGAGTTAAATCCTGAATAATCCCTATAAAAAAAGGTTCATGTGCCTGCACCTCACTTACTGATAAAAAAAGATTAAGTTCGCTTCTATCCTTTTTTAATCCTGTAATAACCCTACCCTTACCTATAATTGTTTTCTTATGAGTTTCAATATATTTATCAACATACTTATCATGATGATCTGCTATCTGTGCCGGCATTAATATTTTTATATTTTCGTTAAGTAATTCACTTTTATGGTACCCAAACAATTTACAGGCTGATTTATTAACCATCCTAATTTTTTTGAATCTATCTATAAGTATTACTGGTAGAACAGCATCATCTAATACAGAAAAATGACTAATATCTAATTCTTTCATATTCTACATAACTACCTTAAAATCTATATAAAATAATACATTATCCTTTTTATATTCTACCAATATCAATCTGCACTGGAACATCATTAATATTATATTGTTCCGGTATTTTTTCGACTGGCTTCACTATAATGACGACCATCGATTCATTTGAATCGAACATATTTTTTTCGTCACTTGACTCTGCAAATACAGGCCTTGATTCAACAACACCTTTAAATGTAGCTCCATTTTGGAAGCGAATAGTTACTTTAGTACCTTTTGAAACATAAGAAATAAATTCAGAATCTAGATGCGCTCGAATAAACGGCTCATCAAATAATGATAATAAAGCTAGTTCTTGACCCTTTTGTACAAATTCACCTTTATAGACATATACTCTACTAACTATAGCATCAACATCAATCTTTATGTCTAGGCTAGCAATCTTTTCTTCTAATATTCTCTTTTGGAGCTGAAGCTTCATAAGCACCTCCCCATAACTATTAGCCTTATCTAAAGCATAGCGCTGCTTTTCTACAAGAACCTCTTCAAGATCCATCTCAGCTGTATGCAATACCTGTGATGATTGCTGTAGTTCTATGATATTAATAATATTCTTCTTGCGTAGATCAATCATTGCATTATAGAACTTATCATTAATATCTACATATTTTTTAGCTACCTGATATTTCTCTTCAAGAGCTTTTAAATCACTATTATAAAGTCTCTCTTGCAATGTATTAATTTCTTTAATTTGAGAGTCAACTTCTGATAATTCTGCATTGAGTAATGGAGATGACATTTCAAAAACCATATCACCATTTGTTACTAGCTTTCCAACATAAATATTACTATTTTTTATAAAACTATCTTCATGGGCCCTGATAAGATATTTTTTTGTAACAATTGTTCCATTCGCAACTATGAAATAATTACTACTAAAAATTAACCACACTATATACACTAACGGTGCAATTACTACAGCAATAACTGAGTACCACTGCCACCTTGCAATATTCTTTTTTATCGGTGAAGCCTTTGGTTGTAATACTTGCTTATTTTTGGGTGGTCTAAACTTCATATAACAAAACCTTATTTAACTTTTTTGTTGACCCAGGTTAGAGCCATTGTACTATCACGATGTGTTTTTATAAAAAACTCACTCAACACAGCAACTGTTGCAACAAATTTCAAAAATATTGAATAAAATGGCATAAAAGGTAAGACATACCACATCGCCAAATCCTGTTTCTTGCGCTCTGATACTAATAATATAAATGTTATAAACAAAAATACACTTATAACTAGATAATAAATATATACTGTAATATATATAGGTACAATTACGTGAACTGGAAATACAAAAACACTATAAATAAGACTAATAACTATAACAATAGGTTGTATGGCATGAAAGAATAATCCAGAAAATATCGTCACAAAAAATGTTCTCCAGCCTAAATACTTCGGTAAAAGCCTTTTTAAATGTCGCCTTATATAAATAAAATATGTATCACCATCCCAACGCATCCTTTGTTTTATGAGTCCCCAAACTTTTTCTGGAGCTTCGGTATGAGCTATACTATCTTGTGAGTGGGTTACCTTGAGATTCTTATGTCTTTTGAAGAAAAACTGTAATCTCAAAGTAAAGTCTAAATCTTCAGCTGATCCATTTCTCCAGAGAGTTGTATTTTTGATAATGAAATCTCTCCTATAACACCCATAAGCACTTGATACATTATTAACACTATTAGCATTGGATAAAGCTATTTTTGATAAATGGATTCCAAGCATATACTCTATGCCTTGCATTTTCGTTAGCAAATTTTTATTAATATTTCTAACTCTAAGAGTACCTGAACAAGCTACAACATTCTTATCAACAAACTGTTGTACCATATTACTAATCATATCATTATCACAAGAGGTATCAGCATCAAGAGTCATAATCAACTCTCCAGTACTCAACTTAACTCCTAAGTTAGATGATGATGCGTGCCCCCCTCTATGCCATTTTGGAATTACTTTAAGAGATCTCTTAACATTTGCCTTAAAAGTTTTTTTATACTCCATTGCTACATCAAGGGTTTCTTTATTCACATCAGCGCCATCTATTACTAACAAAACCTCAATATGCCCACGATATAACTGCTCTTCCAAACTCTTTAAAGTAATTAAAATATCTCTTCCCTCACTATAAGCTGTAATAATACAACTAACTTTAGGGTAATATGGCACGCGTGCAGAAACACTAGTTACTTGCCTAAAATAAGAATATAATACTCCTAAAAATATAAATATTGTGTATGGTGTCTCAGTCAACAGCACAATAGCAAAAACAGAAACAAATAATTCTGTAGGATGAGAAAAAATCGCTAATAATTGATGATATAAGACACTTATAATCGTCACAATCTAGATTCCTGTAGATAACCTCTGTAAGAATTTCTCAGCAGTAGCATATGCGTCTAAACTCTTTGAGTGATATGTAGTCATTTTAACTGCACTTTCAATTCTACTTCCTTGTGATATATGTATTTGCTTAAGTTTATTGACTACTACTTCAGCACCTTTTATAGGTGTATTAGGTAGCCACAACCATATATCATATTTAGTGATTCTTGTTAACATATCTGTCTTACGCAATACATCTCTTAATGCCTTTGAAACAACGGCAACATCCGCCATACTTATATAATCAAATATATCAATTTGTATCAGTGAGAACTCATATGCGTCATTTCTATTTTGCATAGAATATGCCCAATCAACTAAGCTATAAAAAAACTCTGGCGCAATATAGTTTATTTCATCAAATACTGACATTGAGTATTCTAATAAACTCATTCTAATATAATTTTTTGCTTTGTCTGTAAGCTTATATTCAACAACCTTTTGCTTACGCATATTTTCTGTAGGTGTAATTGTACCGCAATCAATACATTCTGTGACTACTTCTGGATCTATAAATATACTATGACAAGCTCTACACGAATAACTTTCCAGAGGCCTATCATAATCAACACCTATATGCTTAAGTTTAGACTTACATTGAGGACAAACCAGCTCATCATCTGTAGTCATAAACTCACTTTCTGGTGCAATATTCCCACAGGTATAACAATGCAAAAAATCTGCCAGTAAAATATCTTCACTTTGACAATCAGGACATCGCTCTGAAAACAAAGCACGAGCTGATGAGCAATTAGAGCAACAAAAAAATGATTTGATAAATTTTTTAAAAGTTAGAATATCTCTATCGTTAAGTTCTCTAATCCAATCATAATAGTTAAACTGAGTATCTTCACAAAAAATGTCCAGCGCAGGATATGTATAATATGTATTTTTAGACTTATCTTTACAGGGAGTTAAGCCCCGTATAGATCTGCGAGTATACATATATATCAAAAACCTCGCTTGCCAATCATTAGCTATATTTTTGATATTTTGGGTAATTTGTTCAACTGTACTAACCTCATGATTAATTATATCAACAAATTTCACCAGTTCCTTAAGATCCACAAAATTCTCTACTGTATAATCACCACATTGATCACTACTACAAAATATTGGTTTAAGGTATGTATATGGATTTGCTCTTATTCTTTTAATAAGCTCAATAACATCGGAGATACTCTCATTGTCTTTATTTTGATCAAGTACAAAAGCATCCATCTGCTCTAACTCTTTGGATAGTTCATCATCACATGAGAGCTCATGAAGTAAACAGCCATCTAGCTTTTCACGGACTCCTGGACTTGTTGATGCCAATACAGCAATATTTAAGTTATCCATAGTCAGTTCATTAAAGAATCATAGTTTAACGATATATTTTTTGCTAAAAAAAGTAAATGTGTTTAAGGATTTATCATATATAAAAATATATAATAACTGATGTAACTATTTCCACGAGGTGTATGAGGAATTGTATTTAGTTCAGAGAAAGTCAGACATTATATTGAGTACTATAGTTATGCTAATAACTAGTACAGTTCTATTTGGCTGGATTACTAATAACCTAACAATAGTTAAATTAAGCCCAAACTTTCCACCTATGCAATTCAACACCGCATTTTGCCTACTACTATTAGCCATAGCAAATATAATACCTAAAAAAACCAAAATATCTTTTACTCGATGCTTTATATCTATAATGGTTTTGGTAATTGCTAGTGGAACTTTACTAGAATATTTATTCAATCTAAATCTTGGTCTTGATAATATCTTTTATAAGACCTGTGATAGTTCACTATATCCAGGTAGAATGTCACCAAACACTGCTATTTGCTTTACATTATTAGCCTTAGCCAATACTTTTACTCAATTTAAATTTCATACTACTTTATTTAAGGCTCTATATTCATCAGCCATCACAACAGTAGTTCTTATCACATTAGTAGCATTCTTTGGGTATCTATTTAATATTTCTTATTATTTTAATTGGGGCTATGTAACAGGCATGGCTTTACATACAACAACATGTATGTTTTTACTAGCAATATCAAGACTATCTTTTAGAACTATACATGATATATGGCAGAAATTAGCAATAATAGCCTCAAGTACAATATTTGTGATGTTTTTTATTCTTTGGCTATATTCAGTTCACTATGACGATCAAAGAATATATAAGCAAATAGGTGAAGACCTTCTATATATAAAGATAAATCTTAATAATGACTTAAACCTTGAGTATAGTGCTATTGATAGACTCTATAAAAGACTTATAACCAACTCCTATTCAAGTGATAAGGCCATATATGCAGACTTTCAAGCCTATGCAGATGATTATCCAAGTATTTACTTTATAGAATATACAAAAAATAATAAGCTTTTATTTCTATCTAATTATGATTTATCAAAATCAAACTTCTCTGAAATACTAAACCAGTGCAATGCAGTGGATAAATCAGAAAACAAGCTAATTTGTATTAAAAAACAAGAAGGAAACTTTAATGTTGTCTTTAAGACTAATTTCTCTGAGCAAACAATCGAAAGATATAATTCAAAAAATTATAACTTAGAGATTTATCTTAATAAGAGTAAAGTCTATTCAAATCTAAAAAACGATAAAGAATATACCAAGCAAATAAAAAAACATTTCAAAGGTAATGAAAATTGGACAATTATTGCAAACCTAACAACTAATGATTACGAAAATATGCAAAGAATTTTTCCTACAATATTTTTTGTACTTGGCGTCATCATTAGTCTAATGTCTGAAATTTTCTTTTATTTTTTGGACATTAACGCTCGAAAAAATAAAATACTTAAATCTCGAGAAAGAAAGCTAAAAGAACTTAGTTCCACAGATACACTAACCAAATCTCTAAATAGGCACGCTCTAATGAGCAGACTTAATTCTATGCTGAGTAGTAATAGAAAAAAAGATCTAAGATTAAGTTTACTATTTATAGACTTAGACAATTTTAAGTATATTAACGACAATTATGGTCATAATGTTGGTGATAAAATTTTAACAGAAACATCCTACAGGCTAAAAGATGCTTTAAGAAGTGATGATCTAATTGCACGTATTGGTGGCGATGAATTTATAGTTGTACTTACAGATATTGATAGTAAAGAAGCTATCACGGCTATTGTATCTAGGATGCTTAAGTTGTTTGAGAGCAGTATGTATATATCTAACGAGATTAGCATAACTCAATTCATTAGTATTGGTATATCCACTTATGAAAGTACAACCAACGAACACATGACAGCAGATGAACTTATTAAACAGGCTGATAAAGCCATGTATATAGCAAAAAGTAAAGGCAAAAATAATTATTACTATTACACATAATCAATAAGTGTAATAGTGCAAATAATAACTAAATTACTTATAATTAGATTGTAGGTTAGATCGGTGGGTTTATGGAACATTACTTAAAGACAGAACTATATAAGCTTTTGAGTGAAGATAAAAATATTTTTGATGCTCTTCAAGAAGCTAGTCTTGATGGTCTATGGTACTGGGATCTAGAAAATCCAGAGAATGAATGGATGAGTGAAAAATTCTGGGAAACACTTGGTTTTGATCCTAAAGAAAAAAAACATCTAGCGTCTGAATGGCAAGATTTGATTCATCCAGATGATCTAAAACATGCTTTATATAAATTTGAAAGACACTTAGCTGATCCTAATTATGAATATTCTCTAATTGTTCGCTATAAACACAAAAATGGCTCTACAGTTTGGGTTAGGTGCAGAGGTATGGCAATTCGTAATGAAAATGGTAAGCCTATTCGACTTCTTGGTGCTCACAATGATATCACTAGCTTAAAAGAAACTGAATTAATGCTCAAAGATATTAATAACTTCTCAGAACTTATGTTCAATGCAAGTGAAGATATCATGTTTATAAAAGACAGCGAATATCGCATTATTAAAGCTAATCAGGCAATGCTAAACTTATATCCCAAAGATATGCAAGATAGCATAATAGGATCAACAACTGTTGAAAAATATAATCCTAAAGATGCAGAATACTTCTTACGTCATGATAAAATTGCTTTTGATAAAGGATTTTCGAGAACCATTGAAAATGTAAAAATGCCTAATGGTGAAGATAAGATTATCGATACTCACAAAATCAGATTCTACGATAAAAATGGGCATGTCTTTATATTTGGGATTGCTAGAGATGTCACATTAAGAGAAAAACTACTACTACAAGTTCAAGATGCTAACAACAAATTAAAGTTTCTTGCGTATAATGACGATTTAACAGGTCTCTATAATCGACAAGGATTCATAGATAATGTTAAGAAAAAGCTTTTAAAAAACTCTTCACCTAATTTAACAGCTCTTTTAGTCATTGACCTAGATGGTTTTAAATATATTAATGATACTCTAGGTTATTCTATCGGTGATAAATTAATAATAGCAATATCTGAAATCCTGAAAAATGAACTTAGCGATTCAACATCAATTGCAAGATCAGGTGGTGATGATTTCTTAGTAATGATACAAGATATTCCAAATATCGAATGCCTCATTACTATAGTTAACAATTTACGTACTCAAATTTCAAAACCTCTAAAAATCAATAAAAATACTATAATGCAATCAACTAGTATAGGCATATCAGTATATCCCAATGATGCTGACAATATCGAAAAGCTATTACAATACGCAGATACTGCCATGCATAGTGCGAAATCTCAAGGTAAAAATACTTATGCCTTTTATAACGCGGATTTTGATGAAACTATACAAAGACGTAATGCAATAGACAAAGAGCTTAGAAACCTCGATATAAATGAGTTTCATATTGTATATCAGCCCCAATATGATAGAAACAAAAATATTTATGGAGTTGAAGCTCTACTTAGATGGAATTCTCCAGCTTTAGGCAATGTTACTCCTGATGAGTTTATTCCTCTTGCAGAAAAAAACCAAATGATCAAAGAACTTGGACATTGGATATTTACTCAAACAATCAAAGATTGGCAAGAACTTTCAGATGAAAATTTGGTTGATAATCTTAAGTTATCAATAAATATCTCAAGTGTACAGCTACTAGAGGAGAGTTTCTCGAGTGACATCATTAAAAATTTTGGTCAAATTGAAAAACAACATGTAACATTTGAGATTACAGAAACACACTTATTAAACAATATTGATCTTACAAGATCCATCATTGCTAATATCAACAAACTAGGTATTAGCTTTGCACTTGATGATTTTGGGACAGGTTATTCTTCACTTAAATATCTTGCTAACTTACCAATTGACTACTTAAAGATTGATAAAGGTTTCGTCCAAAATCTAGATAAACAAAATAATAAAGGCATAGTAGTAGCAATAGTCGAACTAGCTAAAAACCTTGGTAAACATTGTGTCGCAGAAGGTGTAGAGACTATTGAACAACTACAATTCCTTGAGTCTATTAATTGTGATTATTATCAAGGTTACTATTTTAGTAGACCTATATCTTTTAATGATCTAAAAAATTTACTAAAATCTAAATAAAAATAAGTAGTTTTTTTATGTTTAATTATAATCTCTTCTTAAATAGAATATCCAACAGAAAATTATATCGACAGTCTTTCATAAAAAATGAGATAGCTCATAGGCTACTCAAAAGACTAGATTTTATAAAACTTAATCCGTCAGACATCTTGATGACAGGATATTGTGATGACGATTATCTAAACAGTTTACAAAGTCGCTTTCCTAATGCAAAAATACATAAAAACCAAGATCAGACCCAATCTTTCGATATAATCATATCAAATAGTATTATTCATCTAACTAGTAACTTATCTCAAGAGCTAGATGACTATTATGAACTACTAAATGATGACGGCATACTGCTATTCTCAACTTTTGGTGATAAGTCTTTTGCCACTATGAAACAAGCTTTCGCATCTGTTAGTAAATCAAAGCATACAAATGATATGATCGATCTACTAACTTGGGGAAATACCTTACAAGCTAGTAGATACAAAACTCCTGCTATCGAATCAGATCTAATCACATTTACTTATGAAAATGTTAGGACTGTATTTGAGGATATAAGACACCTAAACGAGCCTCTAGCAGATACAAATATGAATACTTGTTTGACTGGTAAAAATAAATGGAATACTTTTATTGATAAATTCAAACAAAATCTGCAATTAGAAATAGAAGCTCTATACGGTTATGCAGTTCGCAAGAGTGAAGATAATAATATTACTCCACGCGCAAATCCTAATAGAATAAGTCTAGACGAGCTCAAAAAGCAAATAACTGAATTTAAGAAAAACTAATAAATACTTCTAAAAGCTTAACAATACATAATAGACATAGATGACAACTGTTGCCAGTCATAATCAGGACATTTGGTAGGTTGTTTAAGAGGCTGACAATACGTTCTCCATGTACCACCACCATAAGTCTTCATTATTAAACATTTTTTATAGCGCTTTTGTTCTCCATCTAATAATCCCACTGTAGTTATCTGTTCGATAGGATAACCATCCTTTAGCTTATATTTGAAATTATCGTTATCATCTTCATCTATATCATTGAAAGATTCTTCAATATCCTTAGGAGTACTGATACTTTCAAGAAGTCCATCATAGTTTTTTGGCTTATAATCCTCATCATAGTTTTTAACATTTTCATTTATATAATCACCTGATGATTTTTCTGAATATGTATTATAGGATTTATCAAATTTCTGATCCACTTTCTGCATTTGATTATTATTAACTATATCGCTCGCTTTACTCAAAGTATTACTTGCTGTACTTCTAAGAAACTCATCCTTTTCTTTTCGGGATTTTTCTTCTAATTCTTTATTAAAAGCATCGATCTTTTTTTTAGTTTCAGATGGTGTGCTATCCGCTAAAATAGCATTTGCCTCTGCAATTAGCTTATCGTAATCATCATCGCTTGTATCAACTAGACTACTTAATGCATCTCCATAATCATTTGCCTTAGGAACATTATCATTAGCCTGATTTGTTTTACTGATCTGAGTATTATTTGATGATGTAGATGCCGTATTAATTGCTGAATCTATATTTATAGATGTTTTTTGAGCATAATCTCGTAATGGATTATCATTCGTATCTACATCAACTGCTTGATTAGCTTTAGCTGTAATAGTATCAGCAAAAGAACTACCAAAAAATAAAGATACCATAACAAAAGAAGATAAAATCTTTACTTTCATAATTAATTAAAAATATTTTTCCTAAGCAAAGTATATTAGATATTAAACATATAAAAAAGAGCTTTCAACTAAAGATACTAAATAACGATTTGTTCCTCGTGCAATTCAATATTATAATGTTCTAAAATCTGCTGTTTTATAAACTCTATAAGTTGTAATACGTCCAGACCTGTTGCATGATCGTTATTAACTATAATTCCACCATGTTTAGGTGATATCTGTGCACCACCAATTTGTTTACCCTTAAGCCCTAGCTCTTCGACCATAACACCTACAGGTACATTTGCTTGAGGTCTTTTAAACACACTGCCAGCAGTTGGTTTTTGAGGTAAGTTCAATAATCTGCGTGAATAAATATCATCAAGTTTTGCCTTAATATCTTGCTTAGACTTCGGTTCAAACTCAAACTCTGCTGATAATATACAAATATTTTTGAGGTACTTAAACATAGAATATCTATAACCATACTCTATATCTTCTTTGAGATATTTTTTTATTTGTTTAGTTTCAAGATCTAGAACTGTAACACTTTTGACATAAGTATATATTTCATCACCATAAGCTCCTGCATTCATAATCAATGCACCACCCACACTAGCTGGAACATCATAAAAAGTCTCTATACCACTTAAACCTGCTCGATATGTTGCTAATGCAAGATCTTGTAACAAAGCACCTGACTGTACATCAAGACAATTACCCATAATAGTGTAAGAGTTAAAATTCTTACAAAAAACCACAAATGCAACATCATCATAATACTCTTTTGAGAAAATAATATTACTACCATTACCAAGGAAAAATACTTGATCATGCTTGTCTATTATCCGTAACAATTCCTGTTCACTACTTGGAAAATAAACATGCTTAGCATAAGATTTAATACGATATGTATTATATTGCTCTAAAGATATATACTCTAACATTTGCTACCTAAATATTATCATCCAAAATCTCAATCTGCATAAAATGAGACATATTTTCTATAAGATTATTATACCCTCTAAAAATTTGATGGGCATTATTAATAGTCGAAAACTCATTCAACAACGAACCCGCCATCAAACAAGCCATGCCCGCACGCAAGTCTTTGACACTCATTACAGCAGGACGTATATTTCTCAAATCATTTATAGGATTAATCTTTATTAGATTATTGTCTATTGAAATATTAAAACCCATCTTACGAATTTGATACACATAATTAATTCGCTCAGGATATACAGTATCCTGAATAGTACTTGAGCTATTTGCCATAAATAGCATAACTGCATATATTGGCTGTAAATCGGTAGGAAAGTGCGGAAAAGGAGCTGCAATTATATCATCACCTTTTATAGAACTATCTTTACCAAAAAACTTAATACTACGACTAGACTGATCATACTCCCATTTGGCTCCTATACTAGTAAGCTTCTCAAGAGGCTTTTCTATACTATAAGTATCAGGAGTATTAATATTTGTGATTGTAACATTTGTTTTGTACAGATATGCCATAGCAGCATAAGTCATAGCTTGGATTCGATCAAAGATTATCTCAAATTCACACCCTGATAATCTCGATACACCTATAATTCTAATTTTTCTACTATCAGTATCAAAATAAATATTAGCTCCACACTGATTTAGATAATCAATTAAAGTAACAACTTCCGGCTCTAATGCAACATTCTCAAGCACAACTTCTGAGCTACCTATAACAGCATACATGACTAAATTCATAGTTGCTCCGACAGAAGGAAAAGGCATCTTAAACTCAGCATCTTTTTCTTCTTTATAGATAACATCTATATAATCATCAGCTAATTTAACCTCAGCTCCTAGAGCCTCTAATCCATTAAGATGGATATCAAACGGTCGCTTCTCACTAAAGCTACATCCCCCAGGAAAACCAATCCTTACACGGCCTTTTTTCTTCAGCATAGAGCCCAACAACATTAATGAACATCTAGTTTTAGATGTCATCTCACCACATAGCTCTAATGGCTCATTTGAGATGGGATTAGTATCAATAGTTACACACTCTCCTTTCTCAACAACATTTGCACCAACATTTTCTAATATTTCTTTAGCTCCTTTATAGTCCAAAAGAGTTGTGGGTACATTAGAGAATTTGGTTTTAGTATCAGGAATCAAAGCTGCAAAGATCAAATGCAGAAGAGCATTTTTTGCACCACTAATATTAATCGTTATTTCATCAGCAATTTTATTTAGTTTTTTTACTCTTACTGCCTTCATCTTTTGTTCTCTTATTTTTTCTATCTGCAAAAGGATTTTCTGACTGCTTAAATTCAAATACTATAGGAGTACCACGAAAATCTAAAGCCTCTCTAAAGAAATTTTCTAAATATCTCTTATAAGAGTTAGGCAACCTATTAACTTGATTACCATGTATAACAATAACTGGAGGATTATGCCCACCCACATGAGCGTACTTCAGTTTGATTCTAAATTTGCCAACCATTGGTGGTGAATGTGCCTCTACCGCAAGTTGCATCAGACGAGTTGCATCTGCTGTAGTTATTTTTTTATTCGCACAAGCATATGCTGTATCTATAGACTCAAATACATGACCAACATTGGTGCCATGCAATGCTGAAATAAAGTGAATATCAACATAGTCCTCTAAGAAAAATAATTTTCGCTTCAAGTCCTGTTTGACTTGATTACGATCTTCCTCAGTCATACCATCCCACTTATTTATAGCTAACACAAGTGCTCTACCATTCTTGATAGCAAAATGTATCAAACTTAAATCCTGATCTGAAATTCCTTCTCTAGCATCTACTACTGCAACTACAACATTTGAGTCTTGTATGGCCTGTAAAGTTTTAATCACTGAGAATTTCTCTAGAGTTTGCTTGACCTTACCTCTTTTACGTACACCTGCTGTATCTACGATAGTATATTTATGTCCATGGCGCTCAAATGGAATACTAACACTATCAATAGTAGTACCAGGCATATCAAAAACTACAACCCGTTCTTCTCCAAGCATCCTATTTGTAAGAGTAGATTTACCCACATTAGGACGTCCAATAAGTGAGAAATGTATACCGTGACGAAGTTGTTCTTTATGTTCTTGTGTTTGCGTATAATCTTGATAAAACCCATTCAAAGGCTTCTTAAGAAACTTATCAAGTAACTTTTGAGTATTTCTTCTGTGAGCTGCTGATATTGCAAAAACCTTATCAAATCCTAGCTCATAAAATTCTGCCATTGCTGATTCTTCTTCAACACCGTCAACTTTGTTTACAACGACAACAACTCTTTTGTCCTTTTGACGCAAAAGATTCGCGACATACTCATCTCCAGATGTCAAACCTGACCTACCATCAACGACAAAGAAAACAAGATTTGCTTCATCTATAGCCATCTGCGACTGTTTTGCCATAAACTCATCAAAGCCAGCATCTTGATCTGATATACCACCTGTATCAACTACCAAATAATCTAAGTCATCATATTTAGCTTGACCATATTGACGATCACGAGTTACCCCCTCAAAATCAAAAACTAATGCATCTCGAGAGTTTGTTAAAACATTAAAAAGTGTAGACTTACCAACATTGGCTCTACCGACTATTGCAACTAAAAAAGACATAATTATTCTATTATCTTAAATATTATAAATTTATAACCAATCTTACTCTATTTATCGTTTTTTATAAAGCTAAAGCTTATATTAAACATATACAGATAAATCTATAGTAAATGTATTCATCTTTTGACCATTATATAAGCTTTGCCAAGAATACTCTGGACCAACCAAAACATTATCATCAAACAGAGATCTTTGAGTAGATATTAGTATTTGATCTTTAATACCTGAAGCTGTCTTGAATGTTCCTACGCCTGCTGACAATGGCATAGGTATATTATCAGCATTATATGAGTGTCCATAGCTGGCGTTAATATTTTGTCCCTTACCAAACAATTTCATAGTATAAGCTGCCTGTACTGTAAATGCTCCTGCATAGGCATTACTATAGCCATTATACTGTGTACTTTGTGTCGTAGTCGTAGCCCAACCAGCACCAAGATTTAGACTACCAGGTAAAAAAGGTATACTCTGAAAACTTGCTGCCGTATCAATATTAAACTCGCCTACACGACTATTTATAAAATTAAATCGACTACTAGCACCTCTAATATCATGCATATAGCCCAAATTAAAACCAATTTGTGCTAGATTTTCAATTTTTACAGCATCAAAATATGCTAATGAAAAAGTAGCATGATTCTCCGCATCAAAAAGCGTAATGTTAGCATTTGATGTATCTCCACGATAGTTAACAGCAGCATTGGTTACCCTATTGGGTCTAAACATATTAGCAGTGATACTATTTGTCCACGGTCCACCACCACCGTATGATCCAACAGAAGGTCTATATTTACCAACAGATACAAATATCGGTGTTGTATCAAGATTACCAAAAATGACAAAACCATCCTGGAGATCATAGTTATTGTTCTGATCGGCAACAAAATCCATATTGGCGGTTACATAATGACCAAGATTTGCTAAGAAATATAATGTCGCACTAGTTAAGTATATATTCTCGCCATTACCATTAAAGGTTCCGCCAGATCTTGTTGTTATATTACTACCATTCCATGCCTGGGCATCTGCTTGAATAAATCCACCGAAAAAAATCGCATAATCATCAAAGAAAGCTCTTTGTCTAAGAATACTTGATGCAAAAAGGTTACTAGGTAACTGTCCAATTGGTACGGTGTTATTACTTGAGAATGAACCCACATAAGTAACTTCACCTTGTGTAGTAATCTTAATTTGATCACCGACATCGACCTGATCGCTATTAACGGGGGCTCCGATAACCATTTGTTCTTGCAGATATTGCTCTCTAACTCTTACATTTTTATCAAAATCACCAAATTCAACATTCGTATTTTTTTGTTGGGAACCCAATCCAATAGCAACTTCACTACTTTCTTGTTTATTTAAGTTATTAATTTCAACTTGTAATGATTTAATTTGATTAGCAAGTTGCTCAACCTCTTGCTGACTCAACTGCTGTTGCTGATCCAGTTGTGACTGTTGATTACTAGCATAAGATGCATTAAAAAATAATGATATAAATACTAAAGCATATATATTTTTCTTAAACATTCATAAAAATATTTTATACGTATACTACCATATCGAGAGTAAGAGTATTCATATGCTCGCCACTATATAGCCTTTGGTAAGCCCACTCTGGACCGAACAGAACATTATCATCAAAATATGCTCTCTGAGCTGAGAAAACAAGCTGCTCTTTGATACCGGTGGCCGTTTGACCAAATGCAGGCGAAGCATTAGCAGTACTCATAGGAATAAGTGTAGCATTATAAGTCTGACCGTAGGTCACACCAAAGTTAGTATTTCTACCTCCAAGCATAGCAGCATAGTTAAGTGCTCCATACCACGCTCCAGCCAGTACATTACCTGTACCTATGCCATTGAACTCTTCGGCGTTAGTTGTGCTTGCCCAACCAGCGCCCATGTTGATAATACCACCCCAAACACTATAAGCTAAGTTTCCATCAACGTTCAGAGCTCCTACAGTATCTCCAGCACGCCCAAGACGATCTAACGAGTTACTAATATTGCTATTTCGAGCACCTGCAATATTATACACATAACCAATGTTAAAACCAGCTCCCAAATTCGGTGTCCAACTATCTGCATAAAATAAACCCGTCGAAAAGTTAGCATGCTTATCATCTGAACCAAATACAGCTACCGCAGCGTTCCATACACTATCTTTATAGTTTAGAGAAACGTTGGTAGGTGATCCCGGTTGTAAGAAACCTGTCACACCACCTACCCAAGCACCACCACCACCATAAGAACCAACTGTTAGTTTATTTCTACCAGCTGTAACAAAGAATGGTGATGTATCAAGATTACCGAATATAACAAAAGCATTACCCAAACCAAAGCTTCCTGATTCATCTGTATCAAAATCAAACTGAGCTGTTACATAGTGGCCTAAATTTGATAAGAAATATAGATTTGCTGCGGTTAGGTATATATTCTGCCCATTACTAGAAAGTGCATTATTACTAGAATCCCATTTAGATATACCACTACCCCACCAAGCTTGGGCATCTGCTTCTATCTTTCCTCCAAAAAATACTGAGTAATCATCAAATTTCTCTCTTTGACCTAATAATGTAGATGCAAAAAGGTTAGAAGATATCATCCCTATAGGAATACTGTTGTTACCAGAATATGAACCCAAATAAGTTACCTGACCCTGTGTTGTAATTGCAGGACCGCCACCGACGTCAATACCACCATTTGAGCTGAAAATACCTCCAGCAGGTTGATCACCTAAATTAACAATTGAATCACTAGCACTTACATTCTGCATAATGTCAGACGGATTACTATTTGACACCAAAGCTCTACTTAAATCCCTACTCTCACCATTACCACCAAGAGAAGCAGGGCCTTGATTACCATCAACTTTCGAACTATAAGTTGTGAATGATGACTTCCCATTAGATGTATTCTTTAAGCCACCTTCATCTTGTGACTTTAATTGCTGCAACTGACCTTGAAGCTGCTGAACTTGTCTTTGTAAACTTAGCAGTAATTCTCTTTCATTAATATTACCACTAGACTGCTGCGAAGAATTTGTTGTGCCAGAAGCTGAATTTGTACTACCTTGTGACGCTTGACCAAGGCTTTGATCTCCAATACTTGTTGCTCCTAAAGGCCCACCCTGTGAAACTACTTGAGGAGAATCTTCAGAATAAGCATAACCATAGCAAGCTAGTAAGCTGCCAACCAACATACAAGTTTTTTTCAATTTACTTACCACAACGAATCTTCCTCTAAAAAATTTAATCAGCGACACAGAAAAATCTTTTTGAGAATAGCATAATTTAATAGCTAGTTTCAACAATTTTTGTGCATCAAAATCAGATAGTGTTTATCAAATTTAGATAGGCATATATGGAGCGTATGTTGGCGTCCACGAAGAGAGATTAATTAATCTCTCTACTTCACTATCAAATTCATTTTCAGTAAGGTCTTCTAGATCAACATCTACACCATGGACATTTTCCAAAATAGCCTGCTTAGCTACTGCTTTTGTTATTTCCTTCGTTACCACTACCAAGTCAGATATCTTAGCAAGTAATGGTTGAGTTATATCTTCATTGATAACCATCGGTGACAACTCACTCAACCTATAGCAAGCTGCTCTAATCATACCTTTAGTTAGTACTCTAGCGTGCACTGCGACAGACCCTAGGCCTAAACCAGGGAATATAAACGCATTATTACCCTGAGATATACGATACTGACAACCATTAAAAGTAACATCTGGGAACGGGCTGCCTGCAGCTATTAATGCTCTACCTTCTGTCCATTTAATAATATCTTCAGGTAATGCTTCACATAGTGATGTAGGATTAGACAAAGGCATAATAATTGGATAATTATTATTTTTAGCCATTGTTTTAATAATCTCTTCAGTAAACGATCCTGGTTGACCAGACGTTCCAATTAAAATATCACACTTAGTATTTTTAACTGCCTCTTCTAGTGTTATGTAGTTTGGATCTTCAACTTTCCAACTATCAATCTCTTCACTAGATTTAACAAAAGGTTTTTGCTCTGGTGTAATTCTCTTAGCTCTTAATTTATCGCAAATCAAACCGTATCTATCAACTAGATAAATACTTTTCATAGCTTCCTCTATAGAGACTCCCGCTCTATCTGATATTACATCTGCAAGCTGTCTTGCAATACCGCAACCCGCACTTCCGGCACCAAATACAACTATTTTGATATCACATATACTGCTTAGAGCTTCTTCAACTGTTAATTCCCCTGCTGCTATTCTTTTGCCATTTGCTGTCTTAACAGCTGCAATACAGTTTGCAGCAGCAACAATACCTGTACCTTCTATATCATCATTAAATGTACATAGTTTATCTTTATATTTCTCAAGAATACGAGTAGCATTATCACGTCCTAGATCTTCCCAATGCAAGAAGACATTAGGGAATCTTGCTTTAACTTGAGTTACAAACTCATCAATGAACTCATCATAAGTCTCACCTGAAACTCTAGGTAATCTAATACCCAAGTAACCTTGTGCATTCAGCAAAGAATCGTTATTCGTCCCCATATCAAGCTGAACAGGTAAAACTCTTGCTGGATCTATACCACTAGCAGCAACATACACCATGATCTTACCAATGCTAATATTCATACCACCGATACCTTGATCGCCTATACCAAGAACAGCTTCGCCATCTGTAACAAGCACTAAATCAATACTATTATACTCATATCTTTCTAAAATCTTAGCAATGTGTTTTTTGTGACTTATAGATAAGAAAAGTCCACTTTGCTTCCTAAATGAGCTGCTATACTTTTGTACCGCCTCACCCACTGTAGGTGTATATATAATCGGCATTATTTCTTCAAGATTTTCTCTAATAAAATGATAAAAAAGAGTTGTGTTTAGATCATGCAACCTATTCAAAAAAACATACTTCTCTAGTGCATTTGGCTTAAGCTTTAACTGCCTCCTTACTCTAGCTGCTTGCTCATTAAGACTCTCAACCTTCTCAGGAAGATAACCAATAAGGTCAAAAGCAATTCTTTCTTCTTGACTGAAGGCAACATCTTTGTTTAAAACACGGTTATTTAACAACTGCCTACCAGTAAGATTTGTTTCAATCGCAAAAACCTTACCAATTTTATTTCTTAATTTTCTAATTCTTTTTTCACCTGCCATGACTAAACCACTCAATAAAATTTGTACTACACAATAACCCAAATATCTAACAGATAAGTATCTATCAGTAGTTGCTTTTTTTCAACAAAAAATGAATACTATACGCTATTATACTCCTAAATAAAATAGCTTTAAACCTTCTTTTTTATAATGAAAATTATTACAAACTTAAACAAAACTAATAATTCTTTAGCTAAAGCTGTAGCTATAGGATCATTTGATGGTGTTCATTTAGGGCATCAGGCTATTATACAAAAGCTTATATCTATCGCTAAAGAAAATGATCTAGTACCTTATATTATGTTTTTTGAACCTCTACCTAAAGAATTTTTTCTGAAGGAAATAGCTCCTACAAGAATATATGACTTTAGAAATAAGGTTATCAATCTCAACAAAATGGGAATCGAACATATAATTTGTCATAAATTTAATCAAAGGTTTGCAGATATTGAAGCAAAAGAATTCATTGAAGAGTTTCTTGTTAGAAAATTAAATACTAAGCACATCATAGTAGGCGATGATTTTAAATTCGGTAGAAATCGGATTGGCGATTACACTTTACTAAAACAATACTCCCTAACTCATGACTTCACTGTAGATAGAATTTCTACTCTAAATCTTGATAACCATCGTATAAGTAGTAGCCAAATTCGTCAAGCTATTGCTGAACACGATATTGAACAAGCCAACAAACTAATAGGTAGCTCACTAAAAATTAATTCAAGAGTTTTACATGGGCAAAAAAATGGTAGAAAAATTGGGTTTCCTACTGTTAACCAGAAACTCCTAAAGAACTCTGTCCTTAAAGGAGTATACTTATCAAAAATTTATATAGATGATCAAGTATTTTTTGGTATTAGTAATGCTGGAACTAGACCTACAATAGATGGTAAAAATAATCTTTTAGAAACACATATTTTTAATTTTGATGAATTTATATATGGCAAACATATAACAACCGAAATTATTGATTTCATCCGACCTGAAAAAAAATTCAACTCTTTTGATGAACTAAAAACCCAAATATATAAAGATGTCGAGATTGCAAAAAAATATTTCTTCAATTAATCACACAAATTTTTCTTTTAGTCTAAAATATAACTAATTTAATTTCTTTGACTAGATAACAAATAAAATAATTATAAACTAAGATATCAAATGAAAAACTCTATTTCTCAACCAACATCATGGATATACTTATCAGCTGTACTTCTACCCTTTAATGGTGGTTATATCAATGCAGCAACACTAATAAGTTTTCTACAAAACTCAGTAGGTTATGTAACAGGTAATTTAACTTATGCTGGTGTATTTTTATCTAATGGAGAGTTTTTAATATTTGCAAGAATGATCTTGCTGGTTATCTTTTTTTTAGTAGGTACTATAATTAGTGGATTAATCATAAAAAGTCCTCATTACAACCAAGACTACAGCTACCCCACCAACTTAATATTACAACTACTTTTAGTCCTTATTGCCATTTTATTTTTAAATTCACATCTAAGCTACTGTGAATATATTCTTGCTATGACAATGGGATTACAAAATGCTATGACAACATACTATGGCTCGGCAATAATTAGAACCACTCACATGACAGGAACGACTACGGACTTAGGGCTACTTATTGCTTATAAAATAAAAAATAGAAAAATTGCCACATGGAAACTTAAACTATACATAATATTAATATTATCTTTTTTAACAGGTTCTTTTATTGGAGCTTTAGCTTTTAAAAATTTTCATGGCAATGCTCTATACTGCTCTATACTTATTTATTCAATAATGATTATCCTCTATAAAAAGAACCATCAAACAAACTAGTTACTATCTATGTTTTTTTATGCAATTTATCTATTAACATAATCATCTTTGTACTTTATAATTTGAGCTTAAGTAATTTTAATTTCAAACATAACTTATTTAAATACCTAAGGAATCCAAATGAGTGACTATAAAGACACCTTAAATCTTCCCCAAACTTCTTTCTCAATGAAAGGTAACTTAGCTAACAAAGAACCAATGATCCTCAACAAATGGGAAAAACAAGGTATTTATAAGAAAATTAGAGAGCATTTTGCTGGTCGCGATAAATTTGTATTACATGATGGTCCTCCGTATGCTAATGGGAGCATACATGTTGGGCATGCTGTTAATAAAATTCTAAAAGATATAATCGTCAAATCGAAAACATTGAGCGGCTTTGATGCTCCTTATATTCCAACTTGGGATTGTCATGGCTTACCAATAGAATTACAAGTCGAAAAGAAACACGGCAAAGCTGGTCAGAAAATATCTGATGATGCTTTTAGAAAAGAGTGCCGTAAATATGCAAAACAACAAGTAGAAATACAAAAGAAAGACTTTAAGAGACTTGGTGTATTAGGTCAGTGGGAACAGCCTTATTTGACTATGGACTTTAGCTACGAAGCTAATATGATTAGAACATTAGCTAAAATAATTGAGAACAAGCATTTAACAAAAGGATTTAAACCTGTTCACTGGTGTACTGACTGCGGATCAGCACTTGCTGAAGCTGAAGTCGAATACAAAGATAAAATCTCACCAGCAATTGATGTAAAGTTCAAAATCAAAGAGAAAGAAAAACTTGCTAAAGCTTTTAATCTACAGTCTTTAAGCCATGATGCTTTTGCAATAATTTGGACAACTACCCCATGGACATTACCAGCCAACCAAGCAATCGCAGTTAATAATCAACTTAACTATAGTCTAATTAAAATTGAGGACTTCTACATTATTTTGGCAGAGAATTTAGTGGAACAAACACTCAAAAGATATGCTATTGAAAACTCTCAGGTTATAGCTAGCACAAGCGGAGATAAACTAATCGATATTATTGCAGAGCATCCTTTCTATAGCCGCCATGTACCTATCTTACATGGTGACCATGTAACTGATGATTCAGGTACGGGGATGGTTCATACAGCGCCTACTCACGGTGTTGAAGATTTCACTCTCGGGAAAGAGCATGATTTATCCATGGAGATTTTTGTAAAAGGCAATGGCTGCTATAGTGAAAATACTAAACTATTTGCTGGTGAGTTTGTATTTAAAGCAAATGATAGAGTTATTGAACTTCTTGGCGAGAAAAAGCGTCTAATGAACTTTGATAAACTTAAACATAGCTATCCTCATTGCTGGCGCCATAAAACTCCTTTGATATTCAGAGCTACACCTCAATGGTTTATTAGCATGGAAAAAGAAGGTTTACGAGAAAAGGCTATAGAAGCAATTAAAGAAACTAGCTGGGCTCCTAGTTGGGGACAAGCTCGTATAGAGGGTATGATTAAAGATAGACCAGATTGGTGCATATCTCGTCAAAGAACATGGGGCGTACCATTACCATTATTTATCCACAGAGAAACTGAAGAACTACACCCTGACACTATTGAAATACTTCACAAAGTAGCTCAAAAGATAGAAAAAGGTGGTATTGAGGCATGGTTTAATGCTGATGATAATGAGTTCATAGCTGAGACAGATACATATAAACGTGTAAAAGACACATTAGATGTATGGTTTGACTCTGGTTCATCAAGCATGTGTATTTTAGATATAGACAAAAGTTTAAGCTACCCTGCTGATTTGTATTTAGAAGGGTCTGATCAACATCGTGGCTGGTTCCAAACATCACTATTAGTGGCTATGTCTGCTAAAGGTAGCAAGCCTTACAAGGAAGTTTTCACCCATGGCTTTGTGGTTGACGAGCATGGACGTAAAATGTCTAAATCTCTAGGCAATGTAACTTCACCTCAAGATATTTATAATACCCTAGGTGCAGATATACTTCGTCTATGGACAGCATCTACTGATTACAAGAGCGAAATGGCTGTTTCTGATCAGATTCTAAAAAGAACTGCTGATACCTATCGTAGATTACGCAATACTGCTAGATTCTTATTATCAAACCTAGAAGGCTTTAATCCAGAAACAGATATTATTGAGTTTGACAAACTAGTCAAATTAGATCAATGGGCAATAGCTAAAACAAAAGAATTCCAAGACAAAATAATTGAAGCTTACGATAAATATCAAACTCATACTGTAGCTCAATTAATCCACCATTTTTGCTCTATTGAAATGGGTAGTTTCTATCTAGATATTATCAAAGATAGACAATATACTGCAAAAGCAGATGGTCATCCACGTAAATCAGCTCAGACTGCCATATATCATATAGTACATGCTCTAGTAAGATGGATGTCTCCTATACTTTCATATACAGCTGATGAAATCTGGGAAGCTACGCCAAAAACAACTGATTTACCTATTCAACTTTGTGAATGGTATACTGATCTAAAATCATTTAATGATCAGGATGAGTTAAATCTAGAATTCTGGGCAAAAATTCAAGAAATACGCTCAGAAGTCAATAGAATACTTGAGATTAAAAGAAATGAAGATGTAATTAAAGCATCATTAGAAGCAGAAATTATCATATATGCAGATAATGATAATTATAAACTTCTAGAGAAGCTTGGCAATGAACTGAGATTTTTACTGATATCATCAAAAGTAAGTCTGAGAACTATTGAAGAAAAAACAGCTAACTCTATTGAATCAAATATCACTGGTCTAAATATTGAAGTTAATAAGATTGAAGAGCCAAAATGTGAAAGATGTTGGCATCGTAGTGCTACTGTAGGCCAAAATCAAGAATATCAAGATATCTGCAGTCGTTGCGTTGAAAATATTACTACTGAAGACGGAGAGTCACGTGAATTCGCTTAAACCTAAGCTTAAATATTTTATTTTGGCAATTGCTATTATAATTGCTGATCTATACTCAAAATATTTGGCCAATACGCAATTAGAATTTGCCCAACCTGTTAAAGTGACTAGCTTCTTTAATTTTACTTTATTATACAATCATGGCGCGGCATTTAGCTTACTAAGTAATGATCAAACATCATGGCAAATGATTATGTTTGCCACTATTTCATTAATCGCAGCGATCATACTTATATATCTAATTATCAAACAACCAACTAGTGCCAAACTTAACTTGATTTCTTTCTCGCTTATATTAGGAGGGGCACTGGGTAACTTCTATGATCGAGCTTTTCAAGGTTATGTCATAGACTTTTTAGATTTTCATATTGGTAATTACCACTGGCCATCTTTTAATATAGCTGATTCAGCAATAACATGTGGAGTAATACTTCTCATCTTTGCCTCATTATTTACTAAAAAGTCATAGCGTTTTCTTATAGTTCGTATAGAATTGTCGAGCTTTAAACTCATTACCTCCATAAGAGATACTATATACAGTTTGACCCATTTTTGAATCTTGCTCCATTATAACTCCCATATACTTCATATCAGGAAGAGGCTTATTAAGTTCAGCAATAACAGTAGCTGTTTGAGGCAGCTTCTCATTTATCATAACTGTATAGCCATTATCTTTAAGATACTCTACTAACTTCTTATATCTGTCATCAAAATCTTTACCATCTAAACGAATAACTTGATCCGGATAGTTTGCAACTAAAAATCTAATACCATCAATATCATTTGTATACTTAGCATAACTAACCTCTTTAGTTTTACTATACCTAGTTAATTTATCATAGTGATCAATATTGTCTTGAATATCTTCTTTTATAGTACAAGAGGCCATAGACAAACCTATTAAACAGACCACAAATATTTTTCTATACATACTAAACTCAAAACATGAGAATCCTAGTAAATTAATTATAACTCTAAAACATCTGTTTTATAAGCTTTTGATATACATAAAAACAATATCCATCAGCATACTTTATTTATCTATAAAATATTCATACAATATAAAGAAAAAATTCTAAGATAACTATGTCTAAAGGTTCTAGTACTAAGAAATGGATTCAAGAGCATACTTCTGATTACTATGTAGCTCAAGCCAATAAACTTGGCTATCGAAGCAGGGCTAGTTTCAAAATTCTTGAAATACAAGATAAATATAACTTATTCAAACAAAATATGTTTATAGTTGATCTTGGAGCTGCTCCAGGAGGGTGGTCAGAACAAGTAATAAAGTTTATAGGCAATAATGGTAAACTTATTGCTCTTGATTTACTTGAAATGACTCCTATTGCTGGTGTCGAGTTTATCCAGGGAGACTTTTCTAGTGATGAAACTTACGAAAAGCTAAATCAACTTATAAATAACAACAAGATTGACTGTGTAATATCTGATATGGCCCCAAACCTAAGTGGAAACAAAACCTCTGATCAGGCAAGATCAATTTATCTTCTTGAACTTGCTCTAGACTTTGCAACTACGAATCTTAATAAAAATGGCTCTTTTGTTGCAAAGGTTTTTCAAGGTCAAGGAAGTGACGAGTATCTTAAATTAGTGAGAGAATCTTTCAATAAGGTAGTTCAATTCAAGCCCAAATCATCAAAACCCAAATCAAGAGAATTCTACGTTGTGGCAACTGGATTTAAAGGGTAAAAATTAGATATCATGCTTCCACAACTCTAGCATTTTATTTGCCACAACTCTATTAGCCTTCGCAGTGGGATGACAATAGTCCCAGCATAAATATTTCTCAGGGTCTCCAAGTATGTCTATATCATATTGAATATTACCCAAAGAATCCGCACCCCCATAACTATCAATACAAGCATCAGTAACATTTTCAAATCCATATTTTCTTGGAGAATCAATACAATCATTTAATAAGGTAAAAAAGTCAAAAAGCTTAAGATTAACACTTGGAAAAAGCATTTGAAGCTCTGCCACACGATTTCTTAATAATCCATTTTGCAAATTTACATTAGTTTTCAAATATGACTTAAAAAATTTACCAACCCAGTTAGAAAGATACTCTTTGTATCCAGGCGCTCTAGTTACATCTGGAATATTCCACAAGATTATATTTTTAGCACCCATTTTTATAACTTTACGGACAATTTTATTTAAGTCTCTAGCCACTCTAAATTTTGGCATTAGATTTATATATGGTATTTCATTATATACCATAAACATGAAGTTATTTGCTCCACCATTGACAATAACCAAATCATCAGCAGCAAAGCGCCCTTCTTCATTCTCAAATCTAGCAACTTGATCAGATACTGCAAACGAGTGATAACGTAATAGAGATGAAGGATTAGCTCCATGGGTCAATGCCCCACCTATTGCATAATTCTTATGTTTAATTTCTTGCATTTTTTGATCTTTAGCCAAGATTTCAGCCAAAACCTCTGTTGAAACAAGCCCATTTGAAAATCTGCCATCATGATATGGTTTACCTGGTATATCTAATGTCTTCATAATATTACCATTATCTAAAAGGCTATCACCAAAGACTACAATTCTACCTATTTGTTGCATACCTAATCCTTATACTCAAAAAAATTAGCCATCCAGTGGGCTATTATTAAACTATTATCCCTAATTCTTAAACTTTCTAAAGCATGATGAAATTCATTTTTTATATCATCTTGGTATTCTTTTATAAGAGCATGATTATGTACTTTTAGCATCTCAGGATGAGCCTGTATCCCTAAAATATGATTATTGATGCAAAACATTTGAACCTTACAATAATCACTTGTGCTTATAAGTTCAGCATCCTTAGGTAGCTCAACTATCATATCTTGATGATAAAATAATAAACTTAGATAGTTATGAAACGGACTCATCCATGCTTTCTTTAAAAGAACCTCAACATTACGTACACCTACTGCAAATCCCTTAGGACCTCTCTCTACTCTTCCACCAAGGGCTTGAGCTAAAATTTGATGTCCAAAACAGATACCTATAATCTTTCTATTCTGTTCGTAAAGCCTCTTTATTTCAGCTTTTAACTTAATAATCCACCCAAGATTATCAAAAGCAGTAGCCTTACTACCTGTAATAATAAAACCATCATAAATATCATAATTCTCTGGATATTCTTGGATAGTTACATCATAAATATCAAAATCAACAACCACAGACAATTTAAAAAAAAGATTAGCAAACATCTCAGGGTAATTACCACCTGCAACCCCTCGTCGATGCTCTGGAATATGGTCTGTTTGTAATATTGCTATTTTCATCTTAATTTTATTAACTTATTAATGCATCAAATAATATTTTTTTAAATTCTTCTGTTATCTCAAAAGTATAGCTATGATTCTTTGAATCCCCTCTGGCACCCTTTATTATCAGAAGATTACCATCTTTAGAAATATTCTTGATATTAATCACATTGATCTTTTCACTATCTAATATCTCAGCTTTACGCTTCCAGTTATCTCTATATCTAGTGATAGCACTACGATATGATCCTGATATTTTATTTTCTAAAGCTTTTTGAATAAACTGTTGAGCACCTTTGGGTATCTCTTCTGCGAACTTTTTAAGTTCATATAAAGTTCTTACATCTTCAATAATGCCTTTATTTGATAATTCACGAATGTTATCTTCAGCATCTGCTATTTTTAGACGCATCGATATCCAACTATTATCTCGACCTAGGACTTTGGCTATATCAGATTTTTTAACATTCTTATTTTCAATCAAATCTCTTAATGCATCAGCCTCTTCAAATGGTGATACATTCTCTCTTTGATCATTTTCTAAAAGCTGTAATAAGATAATACTAGCATCAGACTCTTCTTGTCTTACAATACACGGTATAGTTGTCAAACCTGCTTTTTGACTTGCTAAATATCTTCTTTCTCCAGCAATTATATGATGTACTCCATCATCTTTTTTAGCAGTAACAATAATTGGCTGAATAATGCCATTTTCTCGAATACTTTCCGCAAGAGAATCAATATTCTTAAATGTCTTTCTTGGCTGATTAGCATCAGGTTTAACAAGACTCAAAGGCAATTCAAAAAGTTGACCTACTTTGCTTGCTTGATCACTGAGCTCCTGTAATTGCATAGCCCTAAGAATATCTTTTTTTTCTTGGGCTACTGCGTCATGAATTTTAGGATTAGTTTTACGGTTCATTAAAGAAACTTTCTTAACCATTATTTTTCTTCTCCAAAAAACTCTATTATTTCTCTAGCGAGTTTTTTAACCTGAATATGTACTTTGCTTTGTTTCGCATAATCACCAACATATACTCCTTCAGCTTCAGCCTCAATGAACTTAACACTTTGAGAGACATAAGCTTCAAAGAAATTCCCATCTTCTTCAAAAAATTCTAGTAAGCTCTTTGCCATATTTGATTGCATTTGCACTCTATTAGCAAAAAACTTGTATGGCTTCTCAGCCGTTAACGCTAAATCTTTAGCTTCTATCAAACCTGACAAATCCATACCACTTGGAGAACACGGTATAACTACTAAGTCAGACAGCAGTGCTGACTTTAGAGCCGCTGTTTGGAAATTAGGTGGCGTATCAATAACAACAAAATCTAAATTTTGTTTTAATTCCATAACTTTTTCTCTTACATTTTTCTCATCAAGGTTATAAACAAAATCACTAGTATCATTGTTTTTTGTCATCCACATGTATGCATCTGGTTTATCTTTATCCATATCAACTATAGCAACCTTGTAGCCTTGCTCTTTTAGACCACACGCAATATTAATTGCCGTTGTTGTTTTTCCTGAGCCACCTTTTTGTTGCAACAAAGACACAACTTTTGCACATTTTTGATTCATTTTAAAAAAACCTTAAAATATATAAATTAACTTATTATATAGAGTACTCAAGAAATTATAGTCTATATTTGCTTGCTATAAAACCAACTTTTATACATTAACTATTGATAAGCTGACTGTTTTCTTATATTTTATTAATTCACTTGCGAGTATTCACAGAAATACTCTTTTTATACAAAATTATTTCAAAGGTTAAAAATGGCAAAAAATTTAGTAATTGTAGAGTCACCAGCCAAAACGAAGACTATAAAAAAATATCTTGGTAACGATTTTGATATTTTAGCATCATTTGGACATGTTAGAGAAATACCTTCTAAAGATACCTCTATTGATGTAAATGATGACTTTAAAATCAAATTTACAACAAGTGAAAAAAGCAAGAAACATTTAGATGCAATCAAAAAATCTGCAAAAAATGCTGAAAACATATATCTTGCTACCGACCCAGATAGGGAAGGAGAAGCAATATCTTGGCATGTACAAGAAGTACTCAAAAATGCACGCTTACTAAAAGATAAAAATGTTTATCGTGTCACATTTAATGAGATTACAAAATCAGCCGTAACAAATGCTATAGAGAATCCAAAAGAACTCTCTATGGATTTAGTTAATGCTCAAAAAGCTCGTCAAGCATTAGACTTTCTAGTTGGTTTTAATTTATCGCCTTTGCTATGGCGCAAAATAACTAGTGGATTATCAGCAGGAAGAGTCCAAAGCCCCGCTTTGAGAATGATCGTTGAGCGTGAAATAGAGCGTGAAAACTTTATAAAACAAGACTACTGGAGTCTAACTGCTGATGTTTTTAAACAAAAACAAATATTCGCAAATTTAATAGAGTTTAATAACTCTAAAGTAGAACAATTTACTTTTACTGCTGAAAAAGATGCTGACAAAGCTAAATCTACCATTGTTAAAGATGCAAACGGATTTTTGATAGTTGAAGGAATCACAGAAAAGAAAACTAGAAGGAACCCTTACCCTCCTTTTATAACATCAACACTCCAACAAGAAGCTTCAAAAAAATTAGGCTTCACTGCTAAAAGAACAATGTCTACAGCTCAGAAGCTTTATGAAGGTATTGATCTTGGTAATGGTGAATCTGTAGGTCTTATATCTTATATGAGAACAGACTCAACCAACCTATCTAATGATGCTCTAAATGACATAAGAAACTTTATTGAGTCTAAATTTGATAAGGACATGCTACCATCTAAGCCTAGAATTTTTGGCAAGAAGTCACAAAATGCTCAAGAAGCTCATGAAGCTATCCGTGTAACAGCAGCAAATAGAACTCCTGAATCAATCAAGCAACACTTAACCTCAGACGAGTTTAAACTGTATAGCCTAATATATAATAGAACTATTGCTTGCCAAATGAAGCATGCAACATTAAATAGCACCTCTGTTGATTTAATCACAGAAAACACAAAGCACAAATTCAGAGTTACGGGAACTGTCATTGTCGATGCAGGATTTTTAAAAATCTATAATGTTGAAAAAGATGAAGATGAAAAAGATTCTGATGATGAGCAAACTTTACCGAAGTTTGAAAAAGGTGAAAAAATACCATTAAGTGATATCATAATAAAGGCTCACTCAACTGAACCTCCTCCTCGTTACACCGAAGCATCTTTAGTTAAAGCTTTAGAAAAACATGGTATTGGCAGACCATCGACGTACGCCACTATCATTTCAACATTACAACAAAGAGACTATGTAGAGGTTGATAAACGTCGCTTTATACCTACTGACAAAGGTCGTATTGTAAATAAATTCTTAACCGAGTATTTTAAAAAATATGTTGAGTATTCTTATACTGCAGGACTAGAAAAAGAACTTGATGAAATCGCTAATCATAAAAATGACTATCTAACCGTATTAAATAGCTTCTGGAAGCCTTTCATTGAGAGAATTAACAAAATTTCTGAAGATGTATCTCGTAAAGATGTAATCCAAGAGGAACTTGATGAAGACTGCCCTGAATGTGGTAGTAAATTATCATCTCGCTTAGGTAAAAATGGTAGATTTATTGGTTGTACAAACTACCCTACCTGTAAATACACTCGTCGCATTGATAATGATGGTAAAGAAATAGAAAAAGAAGAACCTACTATTGTCGAAGGTAGAAAATGCCCAGAGTGCGAATCTGATCTACACATCAAGCAAGGACGTTATGGTAAGTTTATTGGCTGTTCTAATTACCCAACATGTAAACACATGGAACCTCTCGAAAAACCTAAAGATACCGGTGTAGTATGCCCTAAGTGCAATAAAAATCACATTGTTGAGAAAAAATCTCGCAAAGGCAAAGTATTTTATGCTTGCTCAGGCTTCCCTAAATGTAAAAATGCTTACTGGTATCCACCAATAAAAGAAGAATGTCCAAAATGTAAATCACCAATACTTTTACATAAAACAACTAAAAAAGATGGTGAACAAAAAGCATGCCCAAATACAGAATGTGATTACGCTGTACCTTGGGAAGAAAACAAATAATAACATTTTGCTATCTAAAAGTTTCTATTTAAATATTAGTAACCACACATCATGCATACTAAGTTTCTCTAGTATCTTTAAAGTTTATAAGTTAAAAGTTGAAATTTGAGTCTACAATTTTAGAATAACTAGCTCATATCCACATAGGTGGAAATATAAGAGGTAATATTGTTATACAAAATATACTAGCAAATATTAATGTTCCAACTACTATATAGCTTACAACTGACACATCAGTATTCTGCTTAGATTGTTTTACAAAAATAGATACGCAAAAGCCAAATACAAACACACAACCAAATAATCCTAGCGATGTTTTAAACATAGCATTTAACATGCCATCTATCATTCCAGCTGTTAGCATCATCACAAACATACAGTGATAAGGGTTAACACAAATATCTATACGTTTTTTAAGTAAATTTTTAACCGCTGTAATAATAACTATAATCGCAGCAATAAAAGCTGGAATACCCCATTGTGACCATATTTCTAGTAATAAATTATGAGGATATCCATCTGGTCGCTTAGTAATTGCAAGGTAATTCCATTGCCCTACTCCAGTAAGAGGATGTTCTACACCTATCCAGAATGCTTCATTCCATAGAGGAATCCTACCACTAAAACCTCCTCTAATAAGATCTGCTGATGACTTAATATTAGTATTATCAACCGCTGATATAAAATGAGTATAGAACAAGTCTAGTAAACCTCCACAAACCAAAGTTAAGCTAAGTATCAAGACAACTATCTTAAAATACTTACGAGCAAAAATAAAAAGCAAAGGTATTATTACAATATACTCAGCAAATATTGTTCTAAAAGCATGATTTATCAATACAAACCAAACTATAGTTAATGCTATAAAAGAACCTATCTTGTAAATAGGTCTTAAATCAATAAACCATGGTAATAATAACAAAGGTAAAAACCAACTAAAGTAATTATCCAAAAATCTTGGATTTAGACAGTTATATATGAACAATAAAACTTTTTGGATGCTACCAGCAACTACAGCTCCATAGACCGAATAATTAGCCAATGATAGCTGTAAAAATAATGCTCCTCCGAAGAAAATTAAAGAGAGTAATATAATCACATAAAAATATTGTATAGACTTAAAATTATCTCTCACATAACCTGCAATAAACAATACGCATATAAATTGTAAAAATGTTACGCTAACACCTTTAAATGCAATTGAAGGAGAAATAGCAAAAGCCGAAGATACAATGCCGAATATAAAAAACATGAAGATTGAATATCTTACTAGATTGCCAAAGCTCAAAAATACTTGTATAAGTTTAGAAAAACTTTGCTTATTTAGCAAAATAGCGACACTAGCAATACAAAGCGTATAAAAAAAAATATAATATCTATCTAAAAACAGATAAATGTTCGCACTAAAAGTATCATTAAAATAATGAGTAATCTTACCCCCTGATGACACTGGTACTAAATTTAGTGGGGTATATTTCATAAAAGGCATTAAAAATACCCAAAATAGTGAAATAGCAAGAAAATAAAATATACAGTCGTTATAATTAATCTTTTTGACAAAGTTTTTCACAATTAATTCTCGTGTTAGGAATTCATGTTAATAAGAAATATTGTAGTATTTGAAAGTACTAGAAAAATTTATTTAATCTCAATTGAAGACTTAGCGAGTTCTGAATTATCAGATTTATTAACAACAGTAGCAGTCCAAGTACCATCACAAACCTTATCATCACTAAGAACACTCTGATTGTCTACAGTATAGTCTTGAACATCTTTAAACTTTGTAATAGGGAAAGATGTACTATAGCAGTTAGTATCTTTAGGTGCTCTCCATGTTAAATAAATAGTGCCTTGTGGTGCACCATTCCAATTGGTTATTATCTTTGCCTCAATTTCATGAGACTCTGATTGATAGTTCAAGTTCAAAGTGGCTGTTGGCTTATCTTCTGAACTATCTTGAAGATCTTCTTGATCAGGATTATCAAGATTATCATCAGGATTAACTTGTATTGAATCATCCGAACTATACAACTTATCAACAAATGAGTTATATGTACTACATCCAGCTAAACCTGCTGTTATTAAAGTTAATAGTAAAATCTTTTTCATTATATTCTTATCCATTACTTTTTAGTTTCCTTTTTGCTCAACGACTATCTTATCTTTAAGTTGTTGAATTTCTTGATTTGTTTGCTCAAGATTATCTTGAGTTTGCTTTGTTTGTTCTTCTAACTTCTGAGATTTTTCTCTATAAATAGATGCTTTTTTAGTATAGCGTTTAAGTCTTTTTTGAATATGTACAGAATCTTGGGCAGATTTCATTAACTGTGCTTTTAATTCTTGTTTTTTAGCTAATGCTTCAGCTGTATTCTCTTTACTAAGTTTAGCGTGCTGAGCCTCCATCTTATCAATTTCTTGCTGCTGCTCATCCAATAAACTCTTATATTTATTAGAGAGTTTCTCATATTTATCAGCTTTCTGCTGAACCTTAGCTATTTCTTCCTGGAGGACTACTGTCTGCTGCTGTATTTGTTGCTGATTTTTTTGTAACTCAGCTAATTTTTCTGTATCTGAAGCACAAGCTGTTAGCATCAAGGCCATTAAAGAAATTAAGCAAATTAATAAAGTTGATAGATTATTTTTCATATATTAAGTTTATCTGTATAGTCTTATAAACATATATTTTATCAGCTAGACACCTTAAGTAAAGAAGATTAACAACTCAAGATAACAAATATATATATTATTTTGATTTAGACTGAAGCTCTACAATTTGTTGAGCTATTTTAGATGCTTGGTTTGCTTGAGTTTGCGAAGTAGCTTTTAGATTATTTATCTGCGATTGATATCCATTTGCAAGAGTTCGATACTCATTTATTTTCTCATCAATTTTAGCTTTTTGAAGAGTCTTTTGTACTAGTTCTTTATTAACAGCTATTGCACTATCATTATTTGGATCACTAAAGTTACTATACGCTTTCTTGAGATCATCGATATCACTACCTAATTTATCTGATTCTTTCTGTAAATCATCTGCTTGTAACCTATACTTGGCTATTTTAGTTTGTAGACTATCGATATTAGCAAGATTCTGAGACGCTTGTTCACTCAATTGTTTTTGTAACTGCTGAAGCTGTTGGATTTGTTCTGCAGTACTAGATCCACAAGAACTAAGACTTAATACTGCTGACAATACCACAGATGCTATTAAAACCTTTTTCATAAAACTTATTACCATCATTATTCCTGAATAATAAAGTATAGCAAAAAGTGCCACTTAATAATAATCTGATTTTCTAAATTTAAGAGTAGATTTTTAAAAGAGTTCCGTTAATTTTCAGGATGACTATACAGTGATTGAATCAGAAGCAATTACTTGCTTATCAAAAAGAACGTTTGCTGTCCATTTACCACTACAATACTTATTACCCTGTTTAATTTCCACAGTAGCCCAAGTTTTATCATTCTTCTCAGCATACTTAGTAATAGGGAAGCTAGTATCATGACACTTAGATCCTTCCGGAGCTTGCCATTGTAATCTTACACTTCCTTGAGGATTATTATTGTAAGTAGTATAGACCGTAGCTTTAATATCATCTTGGTTAGTTTTCTTTAGCTTGATCTTAGCCGTAGGTGCTATGCTCGTAGAAGCTTGAACAGCTGTTGCATCTGAAGCTTGCGCTGCTTGATCTTGAGCAGCAGGCTTATCACCTGACACTGTAGAACAACTAGCAAGACCTGCAACTGACAAAGATAAAAGACTTAGTTTGATTATTTTTTTCATATAAACCACTCCCATATAAGTTATACATTCACGATCGATTATAACACTAATTACTGTTAAATAAACAACTGTTTATCAAATGATAATACAACTGACACTACGATTTTCATTAACAAGTAAATTATATGTCTTACAAGCAGTATCACTTGCCATAAAATCAACACTTCTATTAGCCTTTGCAAGCTGATTAATTATTTCTATTGGAGGTAATAATTGTTTTTTCCCTGTACCAATAATGA
The DNA here is from genome assembly GCF_045862875.1 of Francisella sciaenopsi. Taxonomy (NCBI): domain Bacteria; kingdom Pseudomonadati; phylum Pseudomonadota; class Gammaproteobacteria; order Thiotrichales; family Francisellaceae; genus Francisella; species Francisella sciaenopsi. The sequence continues at coordinate 191,849 of NZ_BTHG01000003.1, read as the reverse complement.
TGATCTCTGGACTTGTTGATAACACAAGATCAAGATGACCTTGATTAATGCTGTTAATATCACTAATTTTATCTTGATATTCTAACACCTCTGTAGAGGATAAAATCAAAGGATGATTATACTCACCAATATTAAGGATAATTCGCCCATCAATATATTCTTTAAAAAAAACAGGTGCTTGAATTTTTTCTTCTTGTAAAGTCATCATAGCAAAAAAACCTTGATTATAATAATATAGTTAGCATATACAAATTATAACTTATCAGTATCATATCTAAACATTATTTTGAGGCTATCATGAATTCAATACTAGAAGAATCTAATTTACCTAAACTTGCTGAGTTTAAAACCGATGAAGTCAAGCCAGCAATAGACTACCTTTTTGAGCAAGCTGAAAACCAACTTCAAAAAGCACTGCAAGAACAAAATCCTAGCTGGCAAACTCTCCTACAACTAGAAGTAGATGATGAGAAAATAAGCCAAGCGTTTTCTACAATTGCGCATATGAATGCAGTTTGTAATTCTAAGGAGTTACGCGAGAGCTACGAATACGCTGTAACCAAACTTACAGAGTACTATACAAAACTTGGACAAAATAAAGATTTATACAACTTATATAAACAAATCCAAAATCACGATCTTAATTCCGATCAAACACAAGCTATAAAAAAAGCTATCGTCGGCTTTGAGCAGTCTGGGGTAAATCTTGACGAATCCAAAAGAAAAAGACTACAAGAAATCTCGCAAGAGTTAGCCCAGCTAACTACAAAATTTGAAAATAATGTCTTAGATGCCACTATGGACTGGCTCTACACCACAAATGATGAGAAAGAGCTAAAAGGTCTATCTCAAAATACTATTGAATCAGCAATAAATAAAGCTAAACAAAAAAATACTGCTGAAAAATATGCATTAGGAATAGATATTCCAACATACCTAGCAGTATTACAGCAAGCTAACAATCGTAAACTACGTGAGAAATTCTATAAAGCATATTGTACTAGAGGATCAAAAGAAGCAGATAACAAAAACTTCAATAATGATGACAATATTGAAAAAATTCTAAAACTACGTGCTGAAAAATCGCAAATACTTGGTTTTGATAATTATGCAGAGAACTCTCTATTTACTAAAATGGCTGAATCTCCAAACCAAGTACTTGAGCTACTTAATAATCTTCTTGAAAAATCATTACCTCAAGCAAAGAAAGAACTTAATGAATTACGTAGATTTGCTGAAGATGCAGGACTAGTAGATGCCCTTCAACCATGGGATACAGCATATTATTCTGAGAAGCTCAAAAAGGCTAAATTTGACTTTACTGAAGAAGAGCTTAGAGAATATTTCCCATTAGAGAGAGTTTTAGAAGGACTGTTTAAGATACTTAATAAAATCTATAACTTAGAAATAAAAGAAAATACCATCTATACAAAATACATAGACGGACAACAGACTTTTGATTTTTTCAAAGATGGGGAATATATCGGTAGTATAATTTGTGATTTTTTTGCTCGTGATAATAAGCGCGGTGGGGCATGGATGGATGGTTCACGTACTGCATTTATCAAATTAGATGGCTTAGTTCAAAAACCAGTCGCTTATGTTAATTGCAATTTCTTACCACCGTCTAAAGATGGTGCAAACTTAACTCATAGCGATGTAGTAACACTATTTCACGAGTTTGGACATGCCCTTCATCATATCTTATCACGTGTAACTATTGCTTCAATTTCTGGAACCAATGGAGTTGAATGGGATGCTGTGGAATTACCTAGCCAATTCATGGAGAATTTCTGCTGGTGTGAAGAAGGACTAGCACTTATATCTGGATCACGAGATGGTAAAGCCCTTAGTGAAAAACAAATTGATAAACTTGTAGGTACTAGACATTTTCAATCTGCATTGATGATGGTTAGACAACTTGAGTTTGGTATATTTGATATGAATATCCACTATAAGAAATTAACTACCGCGACTGAAGTCCAAAATGAGCTAGATAGTATCAGAGAAAAAGTAAGCTTGCTTAAAACTCCTAGCTACAATAGATTCCAAAATGGATTTTCACATATTTTTGCTGGAGGCTATGCTGCTGGATACTATAGTTACAAATGGGCTGAAATATTATCTTCAGATGTGTTTTCACGTTTTGAAAATGAAGGAATCCTTAGTAATGAAGTTGGTAATGACTTATTAGAAAACATAATTTCAAAGGGCTCTTCACGTGATGCTATGGATAACTTTGTAGCATTTATGGGGCGTAAACCAAATGAAGAAGCCTTGCTTCGACATAGTGGAATTAATTAAAGTAACAAAGCTAAATGTAGCTATAGATCTTTAATCTACCAATAACATTTATTCGTACAATATATATCACAGTTATAAAAACTTCTAAAAATATGAAAACAATTGAAATAGGTAATAAAGCTGAAGAACAAGCCTCTAAATTTTTACGAACTAAAAACTTACAAATTCTAGCTCAAAACTTCAGAGCCTTACCTTATGGTGAAATTGATATTATTGCTTTAGAACAAAATACTCTTATATTTATTGAAGTAAAATATCGTAGCAAAACAAAATTTGCTAAAGCTGAGGAAATGCTAACTTATAGTAAACAACAAAAACTTATAAATACAGCTCATATCTTCTTGCAACAAAATCGCAAATTCGAAGATTATGAATGTCGATTCGATTTAATAGCAATTAACAAAAAAGATATTAACTGGATAAAGAATGCTTTTATCTTAAATTAAAGCTCTTGAGAAAGTTCTATAAGCTTTTTAGCTTGTAATAACTGATAAGCATCTGTTTCATCATTAAGGTTAAGATTTAGATGCCCTACTTTTCTGCCCTTACGTGGCTCCTTGTTATAGCTATGAATCTTAACTCTATCAAGTGCTGCTAAATCTTTTGTCGCTGGCATACCACCAATACAATTTAACATAACCGTCTTACGACTAGTTGTATCACCCAAAATCAATCCAGCAATAGCTCTAACATGATTTTCAAACTGTGAGGTAATTGAACCATCAATACTCCAATGTCCACTGTTATGCACTCTAGGAGCTATCTCGTTAACTATTAACTCATCGCCTTTGACAAAGAACTCTATGGCTAAAGTACCAACATAGGCAAACTCTTTGACTAATGTTTTAGCTATCTGCTGTGCTCTTTCAGCTAACACTAGATTTTCAAAAGGCGCTTCTGATTCAACTATAATACCTTGTTTATGAATATTTTTAGCTAATGGATAAAAAGCTACATTTCCTTTAATATCAGCCGTACATATTTGTGAAACTTCATAATCAAAGTCGACAAAAGCCTCATAAATAAGACCATCTGGAGCATTTTTAAGAGCATCCCAAGCTTTTGATACATCTTCTTGAAATTTCATCACAAACTGACCTTTGCCATCATAGCCAAATCTACGTGTTTTGACTATAGCCGGTAGCCCATAATCTTGTACAACTTTTTCAAGCTTGTCTAGACTATCAATATTTACAAATTTAGCAGTAGCTATACCATGATCTTGCATAAAAGATTTCTCAAGTAATCTATCTTGAGATATAGCAATAGCTTTCGCAGATGGATATACATTCACATCATGATTAATTGCTTTGATAAGCTCGTGAGATATATTTTCATTCTCAAAAGTTATTACATCAAACTGTTTTGCCCATGCAACAACATCATTAACTTGTTCTAAATCAATATCTGTAACACTTTTTACAACCTCTTCGGCGCAATCTCCTGTCTTGCCTAGACAATGAAATTCTAAACCTAAAGGCGTACCTGCTATACTTAGCATCCTTGCAAGCTGACCAGCACCAATAATACCTATTTTCATACTATTGCTCCCTAGGGTTAGGATTATCTAGAACTGATTGAGTTTGATCTGCTCTAAACTTAGCTAATGCTTGACCAACTTTTGAATCTACAAGTTGCAAAATACTTGCAGCAAAAAGAGCTGCATTTTTAGCCCCTGCCACACCAATAGCAAAAGTAGCAACCGGAATACCTGCTGGCATTTGCACGATTGATAGTAGACTATCTTTACCACTTAGCGTACTAGATTTCACGGGTACACCTAATACTGGTAGATCTGTTTTAGCAGCGACCATCCCCGGCAGATGGGCTGCACCACCAGCACCAGCGATTATCACTTTCAAGCCTCTAGATTTAGCTGCTTCAGCATAATCAAACATTTTGTCAGGAGTTCTATGAGCTGAAACAACCTCACACTCATAACTGATACCTAGATTTTCTAAAATATCACAACACTCTTTCATTGTGCTCCAATCAGATTTAGAGCCCATGATTACACCAACATCTATACTCATATATCATCTCTCCACATTAAAGCTAAATGTCATGCTAAATTCATTCAGCATTGTTGCTTTTATATTAATTGAGCTATTTCTTCCAATTCTTAATAACTTCAATCCAGGCTGTACTCTCTAATGCCTGTACTTTTTCTTTTAAGCTTTCAGCTGTATCATCTTTTGTTACATCACATTTTAACTGTAAGACTATATCACCACCATCAACCTCTTCACTTACTTGATGAATAGTGCATCCAGATATACTATCTCTAGCGTCAATAACTGACTGATGTACTGCCAAATCCATTAATCCTGCGTGCTTTGGTAATAGTGATGGATGAATATTTAGAATTTTACTCTCAAAAGCCTTTATAAATACTGGACTTAAAATACGCATAAAACCAATTAGTAAGATCAGGTCTGGATTGTATTTCTCTATTTCTTCGACAAGAAGCTTATCATAAACCTCTCTTGATAGACCTTTTGAAGCTATGAATTTATTAGCTATATCCTGATTTTTTGCTCTTTGTAAAATATAGGAATCTTGCTTATTAGAAATAACCAAACTTATTTCAGCATCTATTTGCTTATTCGCTATAGCATCCATTATAGCTTGCATATTAGTCCCTCGTGTAGAGCCTAATACAACAATTTTAAGCTTAGACATTTCTAAAGCTCCTGATACTTATTACCACGTAATAAATTCATATGCTTAATGCGCTTATTGATAAGCTCTTTAGTGCCAATATCAGGACGATGGAATAACTTACCGTAGATGTTTTTGACAGCGTTTTCTGCTTTTTGCTCTGCTTCTGCTATCGTATCGCCTAAACCTAATACTGCTATCGCTCTAGAACCCGTACCAATTAGTTTACCATCTCTAAAATCTACAGCTCCTAAGAAAATTTCAACATTATCAGGGCATTTTGATATATCTATCTCAAAGTTTTTGACTGACTGATTTGGATACCCTAGTGGTACTAAATATTTACAGACACTTGCTTTATTTTTAAATTTAGCTTTTAGCTTATCAAGAGTACCATTAGTTATTGCTTGTACTATCTCAACAAAATCTGTTTCAAGTAAAGTTAGCAAATTCATAGCCTCAGGATCTCCAAAACGAGCATTATACTCAATAACTTTTGTATCATCTTTGGTAGCCATAAAACCACCATATAGAATACCTTGATAAGGTTCGCCAAATTTATCAGCCAATGCTTTTGCAACTTTCTCATTTATCTCTTTTGCTCTAGCTATATCAGAATCTGATAAAAATGGTAAGCTATGGTTAGCATCTGAGTAAGTACCCATACCACCAGTATTTGGGCCTTTATCGTCCTCATGTGCACGTTTGTGATCTTGTACAGCTGGCATGTGAATAAAATGCTCACCGTCAGTGAAAGATATCAAAGAGAACTCTTGACCGACAAGCTTCTCCTCAATCACAAATTCCTTGCCTGAATCTATCAATGACTGACAATGTTTAAGAGCATCACTCATTGCATGCAAGTGATCTCCCCATACAAGAACCCCTTTACCCCCCATCAAACCGTCTGCTTTTATGACAAACTGATTTCTATACTCCTTGAGAGTCTCTTCTACACCATCCATAGTTGAGAACTTTCTAAAGAAAGGGTTTGCACCTATATCATAGTCGCGGATTAGATCTCTTGTGAAACCTTTTGATGTTTCAAGTTGAGCAAGCTTTTTAGTTGGACCAACCACACCTATGCCATTTTCTTTAAGAGTATCAGCAAGACCTACCTCAAGTGGAGCCTCTGGACCAATAATAGCTATATCAATACTCTCTGCTTTTGCATACTCAAGAACTGCCTCACAATCACAGATATTACCAACTTTATATCCTTGAGCTATTCTATCAATACCAGGATTTACCGCTGTACTTATACAAAAAAGGTTACTCTTAATAGCACTTCTTTTAACCGCTTCAGCTATTGCATGTTCTCTACTTCCTGAACCTACTAAAAGAATATTCACTTGACTCTCCGTACTTAAATAATTTGCAACATTTTTTGCTATTCTTTGACTAATATTTTTGACATCTACTGATACATCAAACTTTTGACCAGTTATCATCTCAAAAAGTGTTATGTATTTTTGTGACAACTCTACAACCAACTCTTGCGGCGCTTGTGGTAAGATATCATCATTGTATGGATCACAGTTTTTTGCAAACCATAATCTAAAAAATTCTTTGTCAATATTTTCTGGCTCTTCACCATTTTCAAATTTCTCTGCATAGCTATCTTTTAGCCAAAATCTTGAGCTATCAGGTGTATGAATCTCATCTATTAAAATAATTTCACCAGTCTTTTCATCAACTCCAAACTCATACTTTGTATCAGCTAATATCAAACCATGTTCTAGGGCTTTCTGCTGACCAAATTCAAATAATTCTAAGGCTTTTTGTGAAGCAAAATCCCATTGCTCTTGAGTTAACCAACCTTCTTTGACGATATCTTCGGCTGAAATTGGTCTATCATGATCTTGTTCTTTTGTTGTTGGTGTTAGAATATTTTGTGGTAGCTTTTGATTCTTTTTCAAACCCTCTGGGAGAATATTGCCACAATAATCACGACTTCCATTTTTGTAATGTGTCCACAACGATGTCGAAGTTGATCCAGTTATATAGCCTCTTACTACGAACTCAATTGGCAAGACCTTTGCTTTTCTTGCGATTACGACATTTGCATCAGGAGATGCTATAAAATGATTTTTGACAATATGAGCAGTTTCTTTGAACCACCAAACTGATGATTGAGCAAGAATCTGACCCTTAAATGGAATAAACCCTAACGATCTATCAAAAGCTGACTGTCTATCAGTTGATATCAAAATACTTTTATCATCAGTAAAGTACATATCTCTAACTTTACCAGTGTATTTATCTTTGATACCCAGATCTGTTGATTTTAAAACATTTTGTATATTATTGATGATGACTTGCTTATCAATCATTAGATAATTTCCACCTTGCCTGTATTTGTAATCTTACCTATTTGATATAGTTTCGTATTTGTATGCTTTTTAGCTAACTCTTTCATCTTATCAAATTGATCTTGGCTGGCAATTATAGTCATACCTATACCCATATTAAATGAGCGATACATCTCAAATTCACTAATGTCGCCAATTCTTTGCATAACTCTAAAGATAGCAGGAGTTTCAAAGCTATCTTTAACAATCTCAGCACCTAACCCTTGTGGTAAAACTCTTGGAATATTTTCTATAAATCCACCACCTGTAATATGTGCCATACCTTTGATATAAACACCATTATCCAAGAAATTATGGATAATATTAGTGTAGTTAATATGTGGTTCTAGCAATACATCACCGATAGTTTTGCCATCTAGCTCTGGATATGTATCAGTGTGCTTGTTGCCAGCGACATCAAAGAATAATTTACGTGCGAATGAATATCCATTTGTATGCAATCCTGATGAACTAAGACCAAATACTATATCACCTTCTTTGATATTCTCGCCATTGATAACTTTATTTTTATCAACGATGCCTGTGATTACACCCACCATGTCAATCTCACTTGCTTGATACACTCCTGGCATCTCGGCGGTTTCACCACCAACAAGAGATACACCACATTCGGCACAAGCTTTTGACATACCTTTTACAAGCTCTTCCATAATTGCTGGATCAAGCTTATCATGAGCAACATAATCTAGAAAAGTGATTGGTTTAGCGCCCATCACGACAATATCATTTGTCGCAGCTGAGAAAAGATCATAACCAAGATTTTCAAACTTGCCACACATTACTGCAACTTTAGTTTTAGTTCCAACACCATCTATTGATTGTACTAAAACAGGATCATCATAGTTATTGATGATCTCTTTTAATGAATAAAGAGATCCAAAACTCCCTAAGCCTGTCAAAACATTCTTTGTAAATGTTTTTTTGACATGTTCTTTCATTCTATTAACAGCTTCATTACCTGCTTCAATATTTACGCCAGCATCTTCATATTTTAAGCTTGCCATGTTATTTCCTTTCTACATAAATTAGTATCCCCGAGCAAGCGGGAATCTTTTCAATCTTATCCATTGGCCTAGAGATATCCGTCCACGAGGATATAACTTGCCATAATAAATTCGCTACCTATTTAACTCCTGAGCACACTGAAAAGTATTATAAAGAAGCTCTGTAATAGTCATAGGACCAACACCTCCCGGTACTGGAGTAATTGCAGCAACTTTATCTTTCACTACTTCAAAATCAACATCGCCAACAATTTTACCATCAACATGATTAATACCGACATCTATAACAACAGCACCACCTTTGACCATATCAGCTGTGATAAAACCTGGCTTGCCTACCGCTACTACCAAAATATCTGCTTTGGTTGTATGGGATTTAAGATCTTTAGTAAACCTATGACACGTTGTGACAGTTGCTTTGGCATTTAACAATAACTGAGAAACAGGTTTGCCGACCACATTACTAGCTCCAACTACTACTGCATGAGCGCCTTCTGTCTGTATACCATACTCTTTAAGCATAGTCAGGATACCTTTGGGTGTACAAGACTCTAGACACTTTTTGTCTCTAAGTTGTAGTCTACCAACATTTGCTGGATGAAAGCCATCCACGTCTTTTTCTGGCTTGATAGCATAGATAACTTTTTGCTTATTAATATGAGTTGGTAACGGTAATTGCACTAGAATAGCATGTACACTAGAGTCGTTGTTTAGTTTGTCAATCAATTCTAACAACTCTTGCTCAGTTGTTGCTTCAGGAAGTGTTATAACTTCTGAATTTATACCTACTTTTTCACAGGCTTTTTCTTTTGAGCCTACGTAAGTCTTACTAGCAGGATCATCGCCAACAATTATTGCTACTAACTTAGGAACTATACCAGTTTGTTCTTTGTACTCTCGAAGTTGATCGGTCAATCTTTCTTTTAGATCTATAGAAAGCTTTTTGCCATCGATTAAAGTCATTTTTTGATTACTTAATTTAATGAATAAAAAAGATATTAGATATAATATCAAATTTAATAGAATCTTTGGAGCTTTTTTAGAAATCTTTTTATAAAAATAAATTAAGAGATAATTAAATATCTTTAGAATTTTATTTTTTTGAAAGTAACTTTCTATTTAACATCCAATAATATATATATGCAGTACAGTAACAACCCAAGGCTACTCCAAAAATCACATCACTTGGATAGTGAGAACCAACTATAATTCTACTACCAGCAAATACAACTATTAATACATACCACAAATATTTAAATTTTGGAAAGATATAAAAAAACGCTATAAACATCGCACCGACCGTGATCGAGTGTCCTGAAGGCATACTTGCAAAATCATAACCCGGAGCATGAAAATGCTGAAAATAATGCGACCCATATTCTAAGAAAAATTTCGGTCTAGCTCTGCCTATTATAGTTTTGAGCACTTGCCCTACAATACCACTAATTGCTACTGTTGCTAGAATAAATCCCGAATATATACAAATCTTATTAAAAGCAATTTCGGCACTCTCAGAAATCTTATCTATATTGGTAAATAATCTTATTAAAACTATTACTCCACATATTATCAATATATACTCTGCTTTACCAACATCTGTAATATATCTAAAAGCATTACCAACAGCTTCAGGCATTGAATGTTTGATATAGTTCTCGACAGGCGTATCAAGGTTATAAAACGCAAATACAACCAAAATCAGTATTGGCACAAATGTATATTTAAGTTGCAAATATTTAGGTAAATGATAGTTGTGTTGCTTAGGTTTTTTAAAGATTGCTTTGAAGTCTTTAAAATTAGTTTTTAGTACATTTTTAAGCATAGTTGCTCAACAGTTAGTAGTTTTATTAGAACTTTATATTATAGCAGAATATTACTCGCTCGACAGAGTTTATAAATTTAAAGCTATAGTTCTAATACTCATAGCCATCATAGTGCTTGACATGTGGTGCTCTTAACCACTTGATAGATCTCCGTCCACGCGAGAATGACCACAAATATTAAATCAACGACTTTTGTAAGTGAAATTAATAATATTCTAAAACCATCTAATAGATACATTTAGATATATTTCAGCTATTAGTTTTTACTGTCTACCATTAGGTTTTGATCGATGACTATTTATAATAATCTTGGTATATTGCTCATCGAACAAATACATAATCATTCTTAAATAATAATGGGAATCATTAATTTATTTTAAATTAAATTATTAAATATAAAATTAATGTGCGGCAATGAAAACACTTGCATCATTTAATTTTAAGAATATAATGTAGTTCACAGTGAATTGACTTAATTTACTGGGATGTTAAAATCTAAACGTTATAAAAACAAAAGGAAAATAAATCATGAAAAAGAAAATGCAAAAAGGTTTCTCACTTGTTGAGTTAATGGTTGTAATCGCAATTATCGCAATCTTAGCAGCAGTTGCGATCCCTATGTACTCTAACTACACTACTCGTGCTAAAGTTTCAAGTGAAATCTCAGAAATGGGCGGTGCTAAAGCCGATGCTGCTGAGCGAATCGCAAATACTAATCCTACTTCAGGATCAACTATAGCTATTACAGCTCAATCTGCGGGAACAGGTGGATTGGCTCCAGACACTCAAATTCTTGATAATGGTACTGTTCAGAAATCTTCTACTGCATTATCAGGCTCAAACATTCAGTTGGTCCCTGCAGCAACTTCAGGTTCGATTCAATGGACTTGTAAGATAACAGGAAGTCCTTCTACTTCAAGCATTCCTTCAAATTGTAGTTCAATAGCTTAAAGCTAACAAGCATCAAAACCACCTCGCGTGGTCTTTTTATCTATAAATTCATCTTAATTTCTATTTTATTTTTTTTTAGCTATAATTAGCTTACAATGTTTTTTAGTTTTATAAAATATATGCAAATACAGAAACAATTCGGCTTCTCCCTTGTTGAGCTAATGATTGTAATCGCAATTATCGCGATCTTAGCAGCTATAGCAATACCAATATACTCAAACCATAAAGAACGTGCCGCAATTATTGAATCTTTTAATATTATTGGCAATATTAAAGCTAGTATCCAAAATGATATCAACAATAACAAAGATATCTCACAACAGACTTATGATCTACCTACAGGTGTTACCGTAACGGGAAGCACTTCAGGCGCAACAATAAATATAAACCTAAGCCAAACTGCTCCTCAGTATTTCACTAATACAAATGATATTATTAGACTTAGTGGTGTAGTTAGTGGTAGCACTTTCCAGTGGATATGCTCACATAATACAAATGCTTCTACACTAACATCTAGCAATGTCCCGCATACTTGCAAAAATACATTTATCACTTAGGATTTTAATACTACTCCGACCTATTTCGCAGCCCATCCACGAAGGCAAATATCTCTTTGGTACCAATTGATATTAAACCACCCTATAGTTTTAGAGTTGATATATTGATATAAATTAAGCAATTGAATTTGCCCTTTTATAATATATAATTAAATTAATTTTTTATTAATTATAACAGTATGCTAAACCATAATATTAAAAAAGGGTTCTCACTTGTTGAGTTAATGGTTGTAATCGCAATTATCGCGATCCTAGCAGCGGTAGCAATACCAGCATATTCAAATTATGTTACAAGAACTAAGCTGACCGAAAGTCTCACCTCCTTAGAGAATTATAAAAAAGATGTGCAGGACTATTTTTTTTCACATGGTGTTTCTACTCAAGAACAATTAGAAAACTATGATGTCACAGATGATGCTGATATTGGCGATGCAAGTACAAGCGTGATGAGTGATATAGTTGGGCATAACGGTAGAATCGTAGGTGTAAGCAACATAAAAGGCACAACCTACCAAATAGCCCTAACTCCAAGAATACAAGATAATACATTTCAATGGTCATGTTCAATATCTATCGTTGAAGAAGAATCCAGTATCGAAAGTAACTATAATGGACAGGTTAATTTCAGCTTCATTGATAGCTCCGGATCTTTTGCAGCACCAAGTAACAGTGTTCTACCAAGAGGCTGTAATTCATCTAGTGAAAACTTAGATAGTGACTTTGAGGAGTATAAATCTCAAAGACAAACACTAGATAATGAGTTAGTTAGTAGCCATCAAAATGCTCTCTCAGCATGGCAAAGTAGAACGGCTGAAGCAATAGCACAGGATAGTGAGTATGATGATCTTATAAGTGCTATGAGCACAGCTGAAACCAGTGCAGATAATGCTTTCAGTGATTACCAAAAATATCAAGACATACAAAGTAATCAATCTAATTTAGACTACTATCAAGGACTGATTGATAACGCTGCAAATGGTGTTGATACAACATCTTGGCAAAATAGTGTCGATTACTACCAAGGTAGAATCGATAATATAGAAGCGACAATGTCTAGCCAAGCAGGTAGCAACTACAATAACGCTACAGAAGCTGCAGCTTACTTTAATGAGCAAACAGATATTTATAATACTAATCGACAAGATGCAAATGCAAGATCGATAGAGCTTCAAAATGAACAGAGAAACGTATCTAGTTCAATTAATGGCATTGAAAGCCAGGGGTTTGATTCAGATTACAATGGCGCTTATGAACAATATAATAGCTCTATGGATTCACTACAATCTAGCGTCAATAGCTCAGTAAATGTTGAAAAATTAGATACTCAACAAGCTGAAAATTATAATCCCGGCACTTTTAATCAAACTTCTGATAAATATAGCTCTTGGCAGTATAATCAAATCAAAAGTTAAAAGTCTGATAACTACATCTATACAGTTTTAGCTATATAAATCCTTACTTAACTTATAACAATTACCTGTCGTATTCACACAGATGAATATCCGTGAAACACTATCATCAAGCATTAAGTGGACATACCACCTACACAAATCACAAACCTAAAAGCTCTCTAGCATGAGATAATGTATTTTCTGAAATATCTACTCCACCTACTATTTTAGCTATTTCTTCAATACGCTGTTGCTGACTTAGCTCTATAATTTTTGATTCTGTAGTATTTTTAAGATACTTCTTAGATACATGCAAATGTGTTTGACCTTGAGCTGCAACCTGTGGCTGATGAGTTATACACAACACTTGTAGTCTTTCTGATAGCTTCTTGAGCAACTTGCCAACTATCTCTGCCGTAGCTCCTGATATACCAACATCTACCTCATCAAAGACTAATGTTGGATAAGATCTCTTAGCAGCTGATACTGCCTGTATTGCTAACCCTATCCTACTGAGCTCACCACCTGAAGCAACTTTTCTAACTGGTGCAAGTTGCTCACCTAGATTAAAGTTAATCATAAATTGACACTCATCTATGCCTTTAGATGTTTTGCTTTGAGATGACAAAATCTGTACTACAAAACTACCTTTAGGTATATTTAGAGAACGAATATTTTTCTCAACTTGTTTAGAGAATTCTTTTGCGGCCATTTGACGTGCTTGGCTTAGCTCTTTAGCATAATTATCATATTCTTGCCCAAGCTTTTGCTTTTGGAGATTAAGTTGCACTAGCTTCTCACCATCTTGACTAAAATTTTCCAACTCACTATGAAGCTCTTGGATATAATGATACATATAGCTAGGTTCAACTTTATGTTTACGGGAAAATTCATATATCTCACTCATTCTTTGCTCGACTTTTGCTAGCTCTTCTGGATCTTGCTCTAGAGATTCTAGTCTACTCTGTGCTTCATCATAGCTTTCTTGAGCATACACCTTAGTTTGTGAAATCAACTCCTGAAGATTACTGAAAGATACACTATTAAGTTTTGACACCTCTTTTTCAATATCTGTTAGCATTGCTATAACATTAGTATCAGCATCATACATCAAATTTGAAATATAATTAAGGCTATAACCAATATCATCGACACTTGAAAGATCTTTTTGACGCTGAGATAACTCTTCAAACTCATTCTCTTCTAGATTTAATCCTACAAGCTCATCAAGTTTATATTCTAAGAGCTCACGTTGACTATTTTGTCCTTCAACAGATTCTTGAAGCTCTGATATTTCTACATTTATCTTTTGTAACTGATAAAAAACACTAGAGACTTTTTTTAAAATTTCATCATTATTTGCAAAGCTATCTAACAAGCTCAATTGTGATTTTGGATCGAGTAAATCTTGGTGAGAGTTTTGACTATAAATATTTATAAGCTTATCTGAGATTTTCTTAACATCTGTAGTTTTAGCAACACTGCCATTTATAAATAGTCGACTTTGTTTTGATTTGTTAACTACACGCCTAAATGTACATTCATCATTTTCATAGTCTATGAAAAGATCATCCAAAAGCCTTTTTGCTCTTTGATTATCTTTGATACAAAATGTCGCCGAAACTTCAGTTACATTACCATCTTGTAAAAAAGTTTTTTCTAACCTTGCACCAAGTACAAAACTCAAAGCATCAAGTAAAATAGACTTACCAGCTCCTGTCTCACCAGTTAGAACAGTCATACCCTCTCTAAAGTCAATTTCTGTAGATTTTATAATCGCAAAATTTTTAATAGCCAGATGTTGTAGCATACTAATATCACCCGAAATATTGTAACCTCTTCATTATATATACTTTTGTAGAAATTCTAAATTTATTAGTAATCGAAAATGGTATTCGAGCAAATAGGTAGTCAATAAATAATAAAATCAATTAATAAGTAACAAGTTCAAATAATTAGCTTATTTTTTCTAATTTATAATTTTTTAAGCTTTGAAAATATATTATAATCAAATTGTATATCTTAAACCAATGTCAAACAAAAAGGATTTACTAAATGCAATTATCAAGAAGAGTTAAGGCTATGCAAGCCTCTCCTGTACGTAAGTTAGTGCCATATTCTATAGCAGCTCAAAAGCAAGGCAAAAAGGTTTACCACCTAAATATAGGTCAACCTGATATCAAAACTCCTAGTGAATTTATGGATGCTATCAGAGCTTTTGATGAAGAGACTATCGCATACTCAGTAGCTAACGGTGAACCTAGCCTAATCAAGGCAATCTCAAAATACTACAAAAGATTCGGTATGGATTTTGCTGAAGACGAGATCTTAATTACAAATGGTGGTTCAGAAGCGTTAATATTTGCAGCGATTGCTGTTTGTAATGCTGGCGAAGAGATACTTGTACCAGAACCTTTTTATACAAATTACAATGGTTTTACAACTGCCGTTGATGTAGCAATTAGACCAATTACTACAAAAGCTGAAGAAGGTTTCCACTTACCTTCAAAAGAAGAAATTCTAGCATGTGTAACTGATAAAACTCGTGCTATCATGATATCTAACCCAGGTAACCCTACTGGTGTTGTATACTCTAAAGAAGAATTAGAAACTTTGGCAGAAGTAGCTAAAGAGAAAGACTTATTCATAATAAGTGACGAAGTTTATAGAGAATTCACTTATGATGGCCTTACTTGTACATCTTTCGGCAACATCAAAGGTGTTGAAGATCGCGTAATCATAGTTGACTCTGTATCTAAGCGTTATAGCGCTTGTGGTGCTAGAATCGGTTCTCTTTGTACAAAAAACAAAGAGTTCATCAAAGAAGTTACTAAACTATGCCAAACTAGACTATGTGTACCTACTCTTGAACAAATTGGTGCCGCAGCTCTTTATGAAGTATCTGAAGATTACTTAAAAGAAGTAAACACAGAATACCAAAAAAGAAGAGATATAACTTTTGAAGCTCTTTCAAAAATGGATAATGTAGTTTGTGAAAAGCCTACTGGAGCTTTTTATGTAATTGCTAAACTTCCTATTGATGATGCTGAGAAGTTCGCATTATGGCTACTAACAGACTTTGAAGATAATAAAGAAACAGTAATGGTTTCTCCTGCTGGGGATTTCTATGCAACTAAAGGTCTTGGTAAAGATGAAATAAGAATCGCATACATCTTAGAAGAAAAAGCTCTAAAAAGAGCTCTTGAGCTTCTAGACAAAGCTATCAAAGCCTATAACAACAAATAAATTTATTTTCTAAGTTCTTTTTGCCCTATAATTTCTTATTTAAGAATTTTACCATCAAATACTGATGATCAATTAACCTAAGTATTTCTTTAATTTATAGATATAAACTACTATGTCTAAAAGTAATACTTGACCGAATAGCTTATTAATAAGCTAAGAAGAAATACACGCATTCGTGAGAATAACGGCATGAAATACAATATATAGAATATCTAAAAAGTAACCACTGTTCTTATATTGTTATGCATATTTTCAAAGCCCTTATTAATATCTTCTATCTTAATATTTGAAGTAATAAGGCTATCAATATCAATACGACCATCCATATACCAATCAACAATCATTGGTACATCTGTTCTGCCACGCATGCCTCCAAATGCAGAACCCTTCCAAGTACGGCCTGTTACCAACTGAAATGGTCTAGTAGATATCTCTTCACCAGCGCCAGCAACGCCTATTATCACACTTTGCCCCCAACCTTTATGAGCACACTCTAAAGCCTGACGCATAACTTTTGTATTACCAATACACTCAAAACTATAATCGGCTCCGCCTCCTGTTAGACGTATTAAATGCTGTACTAAGTCTTCATCAATTTCATTTGGGTTAACAAAGTCTGTCATTCCATATTTTTCTGCTAATGCTTTCTTATCATTATTAGTATCAACACCAACAATCTGACCTGCTCCAACCAGCTTCGCTCCTTGAATAACATTTAGACCAATCCCACCTAGACCAAATACAACAACACTAGCACCAGCTTCAACATTTGCTGTTTTAACTACAGCACCCACACCAGTTGTCACTCCACAGCCGATATAGCAAACTTTATCCAAAGGCGCGTCTTTACGAATCTTAGCTACAGCAATCTCTGGTAGAACAGTATAATTTGAAAAAGTTGAGCAACCCATATAATGAAAAATCTCTCTGCCATCTTGAGTAGTAAACCTTGAACTACCATCAGGCATAAGACCTTTTCCTTGAGTTTCTCTAATTGCCTGACACAAGTTTGTTTTAGGATTTAAACAGTACTCACACTCTCTACATTCTGGAGTGTACAAAGCAATAACATGATCACCAGGTTTAACAGTGGTTACATTTTTACCAACTGCTACCACTTCACCAGCTCCTTCATGACCTAATATAGCTGGAAAAAGACCTTCAGGATCTCTACCTGAAAGCGTATATGCATCTGTATGACATATTCCTGTAGCCTTAATTTCAACTAGCACTTCATTATCCCTTGGTAGTGCTACATTTACTATCTCTACAGAGAGTGGCGCTCCTGCTTTATATGCTACAGCTGCTTTTGATTTTATAGACATTAAAATTATCTCCAACTATATGAAATTGTTGATTTTATACTTAAGTAGTATTTTAGATGATGAAGAAAAAATAAGTAACTTTTTTAGAAGAGTTTTAGAGAATTAATCACGCTTATATATATCTTCTAAACGTACAATATCATCTTCTCCAAGATAATCACCAACTTGAACTTCAATAATTTGAATGTCACTATCTGTGAAGTTCTCTAATCTATGCACAGCTTCTTTAGGGATAAATATATGCTCGCCAACATTATATTCTTTGACACTTTCATTAACAGTTATAGTCGGTTTACCAGTTACAACCACCCAATGCTCCGCTCTTTTGAAATGCTTCTGTAAAGAAAGTTGTCCTTTAGGCTTTACAGTGATTATCTTAGTTTGACTTTTTTCTGTAAAATTAATTGTTTGATAAGTCCCCCAAGGACGCTCGTAGACTTTACCAACTTGATTCATTTCAGACATTATTAAATCCTCTATCTAAACTATACATTCCAACTATAAGAACATTATTTAGTAAAAGCAAAATAAATTCAAGTTGAATAACTGCATAATTTTTTATTGACAAAGATGAAACTCGGTCTATAATTCGCTTACCTCATACATGAAGTACGTGAGAATACAGAAATCATATCTAAGTATTTTTGTATGAGTTTATTGCTTTGAATCACGATAGCAACTAACTATCCACCAAAATTCAAAGCGCTAAAAAAACCAATAAACAAAAAAAATAAAAATCTGTATTTTCAGGTACTTTGTGTAACAATTTTTGGAGGTAGTGTTATGGCATTAGCTAAAACTCTAAAACCTCGCCACATTGAGCTAATAGCTCTTGGCGGTATCATTGGTTCTTGTTTCTTTTTAGGCACAGGATATGTTCTCTCAGAAGTTGGTCCAGCGGCTATCATTGCTTATATATTAGCAGGTATCATAGTGTACTGCGTTACGCTATGCTTAGCTGAGTTAACGGCAAATTCGCCAAATTCAGGATCCTTTATTCACTATACAGCAAAATACGTCTCTCCTTCGATAGCGTGTGGTATGGGATGGTCATACTGGCTTAATTGGATAATTTATATTCCTTCGGAATGTATAGCTGGTGGAATAATCATGCATACATTCTTGCCTTCTGTACCAACTTATATGTGGGCAACTCTGTTTGGGTTATTTATAACAATCATAAACCTTACTAAAGTCAAGCTTTTTGGTGAAATTGAGTTCTGGTTAGCTCTTATAAAAATCATAGCTCTTGGCTTATTTAGTGTAGTGGCTATACTTATATTTTTCAACATTATCAGTAATGATACTGGTGGTGTACTAGGTAGCACTTATATTGTTGGTGAAGAGGGTTTTTTTCCTAAAGGAAAATTAATTCTAATCACAACAATGGTCATACTACTAGTAAATTTCCAAGGCTCTGAAATCATCGGGTTAGCTGCAAGTGAATCTAATGATGCAGGAAAACAAATGCCTAAAATTGCTAAACATGTAGCAGTAAGAATTGTAGGATTATATGTAATTCCAGTATTCCTATTAGCAACAATTTTTCCTTGGCAACAAATGAATTTAAGCGACTCTGTATTTGCTACAGCACTACAACACTATCACCTTGACAAATTTGCTGGAGCATTTGCATTTGTAGTACTTGTAGCTGCATTTTCATGTGCAAATAGTGGCTTCTATGCAGCTGTTCGTTCTCTATATGGATTATCTAAAATGCGAATGGCTCCTAGTATTTTTAGAAAGTTAAATAGCTCTTCAATACCGCATTATGCTGTGTATGTGAGCATAGCTGGGGTATGGATATTTTTAATACTTTCATTCAAACTATCTGCATCTGCTGCATTTACAAACTTACTTGCTATGTCAGGCTTCACAGCTACAATCTGCTGGATCTGTATATGTTGGTCGCAATATAACTTTAGAAAGCAAATGATACAAAAAAATGCAGTTGAAACAATGGTATTCAAAACGCCATTATTTCCATACATCCCTCTTTTTGGAGTTTGGATACAAGTATTATGTTTAGTACTAACATTATTTAACGAAGATATAAGAGGAGCTTTTTATTTTGGTGCTCCAGCGATGATTATTCCTTGCTGTGTATACTTTTTTATTTCAAAAAGAAAAAGTACAAAAGTAATCAAAGAACCTATTTTTTTGAAAAAGGTATTTTAAGCATACTTAAAAATGGTTGAGTAATTTTAGAATCTCTATAATTGCTTAATCCTATATCCATTTGAATATGTCCCTTCTTAGGTTGAGCAATATAAGTCCCCATGATCTTATCCCACCAAATTAGATTAAAACCGAAATTAGAGTTTGTCTCAGCAGGTATTGTAGAATGATGAACCCTATGAGTATCTGGTGTTACCATAAACAATCTCAAAAACTTATCAAACGATTTTGGTAAGCGAATATTGCCATGATTAAACAAAGAAGTACTATTAAGAACTATTTCAAAAATAATAACAGCTAATACAGGTGCTCCAATAAGAAATATTGCCATAAATTTTATCAACATTGACAAAACTATCTCGACAGGATGAAAGCGCAACCCTGTAGTGACATCATAATCCAAGTCAATATGATGAACCTTATGAAATCTCCATAACAATGGTAAATAGTGAAATAATACATGTTGAAGATATATCGTAAAATCTAAAGCTAAAAAAGCTACTATAACCTTAATCCAAGCAGGTATATCAAAAAGGTTCAATAATCCTAAATTATATTGCTGAGAAGATATCGCTACTCCAACAGCTGCTGCAGGAAATAAAATTCTTAATATCAAGGTATCTAAAAATACCAGCACTAAGTTATTAAACCAGCGAGAGATTTTAGAAAGTCTGAGCTTACGCATAGGAGCTACAGTCTCCCAAATAGAAATTCCAAAAAGAATCAGTAGAAAAAAACCTAATCTAGCTATTAGTTCATAACTCATAGTTTAATCTGTAATAACCCCACACCACATTCTAGCACCACCCCCACCTAAAGGTTTTGGAGTATCTGAGTAATTATCTCCTCCTTCATGAATCATCAAACTATGACCTTCCAGCTCTTCTAAAGAATCAAGTCTTGGTGCCACCACAGATTTAGTTGCAGTACCATCCGCATTCACAACTAACTCTGGCAAATCCCCTTTATGCCCTTTGTCATTATAAGGACCAAGGTGTTTACCAGTATTATCAGGATCCCAGTGCCCTCCTGCAGCCATGCCGCCATTATCACAGCTAGGATTAATATGGATATGCATACCATGCACACTTGATGCTGGCAAGTTATATAGATAAGGTGTTATTAGAATACCATCCTGTTTGCCATCTTGAGTGTGATATGAAATTGTTACTGTACCCACATCTTTTTGAGTTTTAACATCTTTCATATGCACAATTAGCTCATTATCATGATAAAGATCATACGGTTTATTTTGTTTATCAAATAGTGAACAGTTAGTTAGCAAAAACGTACACATACTTATACCCAACAACTTACAAAAATTACTCATTTATATACCTCTAAAAAATTGTAGTTTATATACAAACAATCATACAAATATTTATTTTTTTAATCTAGAGTTTAAACCACAATTAATATTTTAACCGTAAAAAAATATATATAATGTTTAAATAGATAGTTAAAAGTAAAGGGTGGTGTTTGATGAGTAAGTTAGTATCTGTTATTTTTTTTGTGCTTCCATTAATAAGCTTTGCAAACATTCCTAGTTGGCAAAACTTTGATAAACAAAAAGCCTTAGCCAACCTTAGCAAGCAACAATATTATGTAACACAACAAGGCGGTACTGAAAAAGCATTTAATAACGAATACTGGAATAATCATAAACAAGGAATTTATGTTGATGTTGTGTCTGGTGAACCTTTGTTTAGCTCAACAGATAAATATGATTCTGGAACTGGATGGCCAAGCTTCACAAAACCTATAAATGATTCATTCATTAAAACCAAAAATGACAATAGCTGGTTTATGAGTAGAACAGAAGTTCTGTCTAAATATGGAGATTCTCATCTAGGTCATGTCTTTAACGATGGTCCGCAACCTACCGGTAAAAGATATTGCATAAATTCCGCAGCTTTGAGATTTATACCTAAAAAGGATATGCAAAAAGAAGGTTATGGTAAGTATCTACAGCTATTTAAATAAACCTTGGTTGTAATTATTTGTTAAAATCTTAATAAGTGTTATTATTAACAGCATCATATTTAAATAAAAATAGAGATAATGGACGGTTCTTTTTTTGGCCAAATTATTTTAAATGTCTCTATCATATTATATTGTGGTCAATTTATTCCACAGATAATACATAATAATAAAAATAAGAACTCTCTATCTAATATTAGCGTATTAACTCAACTTGGTATTTTCATTACTGTTCTATGTGACATAATACAAACTATTAGCTTTGGGTATGAGTGGCAGTATGCAACTGTTGCTATAATCTATTTAATAGGAGTATCTATACAACAGCTACAAATTTCTATTTTTTATAAGAAATTACCCGAAATAGTTAATTTCAGCTTTATTATTTTATTTATGCTTGCATTACTTGCGATGGGATCTGATAATGAAAATATCTATAGTTTAATAGAGTATATTGGTTTCGTTGTAAACACGTTATATTGGTTACCGCAGATTTACAAAAATTATAGACAAAAAAGAGCTGATGGTTTTTGCTTAAGTTTTATATTGATTGCATTAATAGGAACTAGCCTTTATATAGCGAGTAGTTTTATACTCTCGTGGGGACCAATATTTACACCAAACGCACTAATAATTCTCCCTGCATTAATAATACTTTTAGTACAGAAGTTTTATTACAAAAATAACTACCATAAGAAAAATATTACAATAGGTAGATTTTAGTCAACTACGACCATATAATTAAAGATAGTAAATATAAATTCAAATAGTTCGTACATGGAACAACTATCGACTAGCACTCAAGAGCTTAGCGAATTGGTTTTAAACATATCACTTATAATATATTTAATACAATTTATTCCACAAATTATCTATAGCACAAAAAATAGAGAGTCTCTAAATAACATAAGTATACTTACCCAATTTAGTCTACTTATTTTTACACTTTGTTGTATTGTACAAATAGTTAGTTTAAACCTTGACTGGAGATTGCTAGTTATCGCTATGGGTTGCCTAATCGGAATAACGATACAACAATTACAAATATCTTTTAATAACAAAAGAATGCCAGAAGTAATCAATTTGGTTTTTGTGATGCTAATTACAATCGCGATATTAGCTATTCGTTATAAACCAAATGCAATGTACATGTTCACAACAGTTTTAGGTATTTTAGCATGCTCTATATATTGGTTACCTCAAACATACAAAAATCACAAACAAAAACTTTTTACAGGATATTGTTCACTATTTATTATTCTAGCTTGGCTAGGTTTTTTATGCCTTCTAATAAATAGTTTCTTACTTTATACTCCACTAAACATAAAAATAGGACTAGTCGTAATAACTATAACCATACCATTATTAATTATTCAAAAACTGCTCTATAGAAACTCTAAAAAAATAGTCTAACACATTTAAATTAAAATAGCTCAACGCTAGGTACTTATAAGGCTAGTAAAGGCTCGGTCATATATTAGGGGCAATATTAGAAACAAAAAACTTTTTATCTAAAATGGATATTAGATTAGACAAATTTAGTTATCATTTATGCTATTATAAAAAAATACACTATTTATTATTGTTGAGTATGTCAGGAAATACTTTTGGTAAAATTTTTACAGTAACAACATGTGGTGAGAGCCATGGCGATTCACTTGCAGCAATTATTGACGGTTGTCCAAGCAACATCCCTCTCTGCGAAGCAGATATACAGTTTGAACTAGATAGACGTAAGCCAGGTCAATCTAAATTTACAACTCAACGCAAAGAGCCTGATGAAGTTAAAATCATCTCAGGTATTTTTGAAGGTAAAACTACAGGAACGCCAATAGGTCTAATAATAAAGAATCAAGATCAGAAATCAAAAGATTATGGTGAAATAAAAGATAAATTTCGTCCAGGCCATGCGGATTACACATATTTCAAAAAATATGGAATTCGCGATTATCGTGGTGGAGGAAGATCTTCTGCTAGAGAAACAGCTATGCGTGTTGCAGCTGGTGCAATAGCAAAAAAAATATTAAAACATAATGGTATCGAAATTTTTGGTTTCTGCTCGCAAATTGGTGATCTTAAGATTGATTTTGTAGAAAAAGACTTTATTAATGAAAATCCCTTTTTCATAGCAAATAGAGGTGCCATTACAAGTTGTGAAAACTTAATTCATAATATTCGTAAACAGGGAGATTCAATTGGTGCAGAAGTCTCTGTTATTGCTACTGGTCTACAAGCAGGACTTGGTAGACCAGTTTTTGATAGGCTTGATGCTACTATTGCTTACGCTATGATGAGTATTAATGCTGTAAAAGCAGTCAGCATTGGTGACGGCTTTGATTGTGTTAGTCAAAAAGGTAGTGAGCATCGCGATGAAATAACTCAAAAACAAGGTTTCTTAACAAACCATGCTGGTGGAGTTTTAGGTGGTATATCCACAGGGCAAGATATTATTACTAAACTTGCTTTTAAACCAACATCTAGTATTTTACAGCCTGGTAAAAGCATAGATATAAGTGGTAATGACACTACAGTTGTTACAAAAGGTAGACATGACCCTTGTGTTGGCATTAGAGGTGTGCCTATAGCCGAAGCAATGCTCGCACTAGTTTTGGTTGATGAATTACTAATCACAAATGCTTACGGAAAGTAAACATGACTCAAGCTGAATTTTGGAATCTATTAATGGATTGGGGATATTTAGCTGTAATATTAGCAGTCCTAATAGAAGGTGAGATATTTCTGATTATGGTTGGTATAGCAACAGCGGCGGCATTGTTTAATTATCCACTAGTTATTTTAGCAGCGACATTTGGAGCTATACTCCATGACAACACGATATTTACTATCTCTAAACTTATGGGTGAAAGAGTTCTTACAAAAAAAGCTTCTTGGCACTACAAAGCTCAAAGATCTCTAGCTATTTTAGATAAGCATGAAACATTAGCAATATTAAGTATAAGATTTTTATATGGCTTAAGAACAGTTACTATCTTAATCGTAGGTATTAGTAAAGTAAAAAGAGCTAAATTTATGACCTTAGATGCTATAAGCAGTTTTGTTTGGTCAACTATATATATATCTTTAGGATATATTTTTGGTAATGCTCTATTACAACTAGTCAATAAAGCTAATATTAAACTATGGATATATGAACACAAATTCTTATCATTATTTATCCTTATATTCATCTCTAGTATTACATACTATGGATATAGAAAAATTCGCTCAAAAAGAGCTAAGAGGCATACAAAATGAATAGATTAGATCTCCTAAAAAAAGCTCCCTCAACTAGTCAAAAAAAAGCTAGTACTAAAAGCAACCCTCGTGGTGGAATGTTAGGACAAAAACCACAACAAAATTCAGATGAGTTATCTGATGATATATTACTAGAAGATGATTTTGAGAATGATTTAGTTGATACTACGGCTGATGCGTATGATACCAATGATGATATTAGTGATGATATTGATATCGATGATGAAAATGTAAATATTATTGAAATTGATCTCGGAGAAACTAAAGGACTTGATATAGATTCTTCACTTATAAATGAAGAAAATGAGAACAATGAAATTGTTGATGAAGATGATATAAATAGCGGTGAGTTGGCTATCAAAGAAGATAATGATAGCTCAACTGAAATAGTCGAAGGTCAAATAGGAGTTGACTATAGTGAAGATGACATTAAATTTGAAAAAGAATATTTATTTGATCAGCGTGAACAACTATATAATCACTTTGTTAAGTTAATCAAAAATGGTGGTATAGAAATTGGTAGCTCAAAACTATTACACTTAGATGATATAGTAAGAATCTCTGTAACTCTGTCTGAATTAAAAGAACAAGTTGGCTGTGAAGCTCGAGTTATTTCTATTTTTCCACCAAGTATTTCAATTAATGATGAAAATGCAGAAAGATATCGCTATATAGTTCAATTCATCGGTCCCAATGCTTCTGAAACTGAGAGAATACTCTCCAAGTATCTATTAGGTTATAAGGCAAAATAAACTAAATCATGGCTAAGCAAAAAACGATCTTTATTTGCCAAGAATGCGGAGCTTCTTCACCTAGATGGCAAGGACAGTGTCATAATTGTAATCAATGGAATACATTTATTGAAGAGATCAAACCTGATCCGAAAAAAACTCCTCAAGCTAGAGCTGGATTTGCTGGCAGTATCTCAAAGGCTACTGCATTATCGGATATCAAAGGTAAAGAACATTCCAGGATGTCTACCAATATATCTGAATTTGACCGAGTACTTGGTGGTGGAATTGTAAAAGGATCTGTAACACTAGTTGGTGGAGATCCTGGTATTGGTAAGTCTTCAATATTACTACAAATTATGTCTTTTTTATCTCTAAAAAAGAAAGTTCTATATGTTAGCGGTGAAGAATCTCTTGAGCAAATAGCACTACGAGCAGAAAGATTAAATCTCCCCAAAGATAATCTTCTAGTAATGTGCGAGACAAATATAGAGCAAATCTCTAGCTATATGATAGAACACAAACCAGAAGTAGTTGTAATAGACTCAATCCAGACTATGTATAATCCTGAAATCTCATCTATGGTCGGAGGCGTCTCACAAGTACGAGAGTCTACAGCTTATATCACTCAAATTGCCAAGCAACATGAGATATCTATTTTTTTGGTAGGACATGTCACTAAGTCTGGCGAGGTTGCTGGTCCACGAGTATTAGAACATATTGTTGATGCGGTAATATTTATAGAATCTCAAGACAATGGCAGATATCGTATGATGCGCGCCCTAAAGAATAGATTTGGTGCTGTAAATGAAATTGGTGTCTTTGCAATGACTGATAAAGGTATGAAAGAAGTCAAAAACCCATCTGCGATTTTCTTAAATAATGGTCGCACAAATTTAATTGGTAGCGTAATAGTATCAGTTTGGGAAGGTACACGCCCTCTACTTGTTGAGCTACAATCATTAGTTGTGGACAAAAATATTAATCAGCCTCCACGAAGATTATGTGTGGGTATTGATAGCAATCGTTTAGCAATGATACTAGCCATTATTCAACGCTATATGCATATTGACTTATATGACAAGGATGTATTTTTAAATGTTGTTGGTGGAATCAAAATTAGTGAAACAAGTATTGATTTGGCACTAATATTGATTATATATTCTAGTATAAAGGAAATAGAGATTCCTCATGATATGCTAATAATGGGAGAAGTTGGTTTATCAGGTGAAATTAGGCCAGTACCTTATGGTATAGAACGAATAAATGAAGCTAAGAAACATGGTTTTAAGAAAATCATTATACCTCAATCTAATGTTTCAAAATCGCTAAAGACTGATGGTATTGAGATTATTGGGATAACAAAATTGAATCAAATCAAAGATATAATCACGGGATAAAAAATGGATTTTTTAACAAGTCTTAACTTTTTAGATATTCTTATAATAATCTTTATTTTTATACTAAGTCTTTTTGCAGCTGTGAAAGGATTATTCAAAAATATTGTGTTATTTATTCTTATGATATTTGCCGTAGTATTAGCAGGTATACTTGCTCAAAAAATACAAAACGCATACCTTAATTCTCTGATCACAGACAACAATACCTCCTATATAACTTCATTTATACTAGTTCTAGTCTGCGCATACTTAATCATATTTGGTGTAATGAAAGTATTTATGCGCAATAATAAAGAAAAAGAAGGTATATCAAATACTTTATTTGCTTTCATAATAGCGTTAGTTCGTTTTAGCTTTATAGCAGCAATCGTATGCTCAACTCTCAACTCTATTGATTATGTGAAAAACTCTTCTTTATGGGAAAATTCGACTATAGTTAAACCTCTAATTAAGTTTGGTGACTACGCTTTTAATACTAAAGTAAAAATGCAAGAAACTAACTTCAAAGATTATGTACCAAAACAAGTTGCTGGAGGAGATTAATTTTCATTTTTTAACTGTCTATTCATTAGCTGTCTAACCATATCTTTTGGATCTACATTCTCATATAAAACTCTATATGTAGCAAAGACCAAAGGCATATCAACTCCATGCTTTTGAGCAAGTTTATATACTGCTATAGCAGTAGAATATCCTTCAACAACATTATTTACCTTAAGCAAAGACTCTTCTATAGACATACCTTGACCTAGGTAATATCCAAATCTACGATTACGCGATTGATTGTCTGAACAAGTAAGCAACAAATCACCAAGACAGCTCAAGCCCATAAATGTTTCAACATCGGCTCCAAGCTTAAGTCCTAATTTTTTAATTTCTGCTAGACCTCTTGTAATTAACGCTGCATGAGCATTAACACCAAAGTCCATACCCGCAGCAATACCCGCAGCAATTGCTAAGACATTCTTGACAGCCCCACCAACCTGAGCACCGATAATATCAGTAGTTGTATAACACCTAAAATTTTCATTGCTGAAAAGCTTTTGCGTGTATTTAGCATACTCAATATCTTTAGATGCTACTACAACAGCTGTTGGGAGTTTATTAGCTACCTCTTTGGCAAAACTTGGGCCTGTTAATAAAGCGAATTTTGTATTTGGTATAATATCTTCTGCTATTTCACTTAGTAGAGCATAGGTATCATGACAAAATCCTTTCGTAGCACTAATAATATTTTGATGAGGCAACATACTCTCTTTTAGCTCTAAAATAGTCTTCTTAAAACCAGAACTAGGAGTTGCAACTAATATATCATCAAAATAATCAATACTAGCTTGCCAATTTTGTATAGCTTTTAGTGTATTTGGGAATTTTTCTATGCTCGGTAAATATTTTTGATTATTACCTTCTGCGAGCATTTGATCGTTATGCTCCGCTTTCCAAGAGTTAATTCTCACTTCATGGCCTTTATAAGCTAACTGTAATGCCAGTGCAGTACCCCAAGCACCAGCACCTAAAACAAGTATTTTCTTGTGCATAAACTAAACCTGTTTTCTTTTTATATCTACTATATTCTATAGTTGTTAAACTGTAAACACTTACACATCATAAGTTTTTATTATCAAACTTATACATTTAATATATTTAACATTACGGAAATATGCTGAGATAATACACACATCAAATATTAGAAAGTATTTTAAGGAATGAGAAATGAAAAAGATTATGTTAGCAGTGGTAACAATTTTAAGTATTATTTCAGTATCTAATGCTAGTAACTTACATCAAATAAATAGTTTTTCATCTAAGTCATTTCCAGCGCCCATAATGATTTTAGCAGAGTAAAAGCTACTTTTTAGGTTGTGCTATAACATATATACCTTTTATACCTTTTGAATCTTGCCACATATATTGAAATCTATCTGGATTAATAGCGCTCAATCCATAAATGGTTTTCACATTATTAAAATGTGCTGCCGGATCAATCATAAACAATGTATCTTTATCATCATCAATTGTTTTTCCCAACTTCTGATATCCTGATACTAATGTCCAGTGGCCTCCCCAATCAATCCAATCTACAAGTACAGGTACACCTTTATCTATACTCTGATAAATCAGTTTGATATCACCATCAGTAGCATATTTTACCTCAAAGCCATGTTTTTCTAGCCAGTTAGCTATCTGTTGCGCTGTAGTACCATAATCATCATTTGTACCCATTTCTTTAGCTATTTGCAACTCCATTTGATGATTCATTTGAGAATCCTTAAGGACTCCATAATAATTGAGCAAACTCATAACAGCAGATGGTCCACAAGTATAATCGGTAGTTTGTTGATGATCTTTTATGTCTAGTATTTTTATATTCTTATCTGTTGATAAATCAAATGTTTTAACAACATTTTCTATATAAGTCTTATTAGCATATTCTCCAGAACTATAACTTAAACTCATAGTAAAAATTAAAGTTAATAAAATAAAAATCACTCTTTTAGACATATCATTTAACCCACTAATTTAGAAATTTGAGAGATTTTAGCATTAACTTTGAAAAAAGAAATTAAAATCTGCTATATCACTTGAATATAATAAACTTTATGAATATTATTTCGTTAATTCGCGAAACATGGTTTTATAAAAATGAAATTAGCAAATATCGTAGATTTTCAAAAAGCATTAAGCGATGAAACTAGAATTAGAATTCTAATGGTTATATATCAGCATGAACTATGCCTTTGTCATCTAGCTCATATTTTCAAACTTGCAAACTCAACATTATCTAAACATTTAGATATACTTAGACGTAATGGTTTTATACATAAGCGTAAACAAGGCAGATTCCACTACTTTTATTTTAATTCTGCATTCAAAGAGCAGTTAAACTGGCTACTAGACACTCTTAATGATGACGAAATTATTCAAGCCGATCAAAAACTAGTCAAGAACTTAATACAAGAAAATCTAGAGCATTTACCAGAGATACATGCAAAGGAGAGTATTGTATGAGTAAACAATATCAAAGCTTTAAAGTATATGGATTAGACTGTATTGAAGAAGTCAATATTATCAAAAAAGCATTAAGTAAAAAAATTCCCGCAGATAGTATGCAATTTGACCTACTTAACGGTAAATTATCTATTGATAATCAAAATATTTCTGAAAAAGAAATTATAACTCTAATAAAAAAAGCAGGACTAAAAGCAATTACTTGGGGTGAGCATATTACAGAAAATCAAAACACTAGTTTTTTAACTAAACACTCTCGACTAATTACAACACTACTTAGTGGAGCATTCATCATTTTTGCATACCTATATCATAGTATAAATCATGGATTTGTACACGCATTTATAGATAATGAGAACATCCCTCAAACAGTTCCTCTTATATCTCAAGCCTCTTACTTAATAGCTATTTTATTTGGCAGCTGGTTTGTTTTACCAAAAGCAATCTCTGCTATTAAAAGGCTTGATGCCGATATGAACCTATTAATGTTAATTGCCATAACTGGCGCAATTATTATTGGTCAATTATTTGAAGCAGCCGTAGTAAGCTTTTTGTTTGCTTTTTCACTTTTGCTTGAATCATGGAGTGTCGCAAATGCTCGATCAGCAATAACAAAGCTTATGAAACTAACTCCAGATACAGCTCTAGTTTATTGCTGTCATGATAAACAATTTGAAGAAAAGCCTCTAGCAGAAATAAATATAGGCAAAACTCTTCTAATAAAACCAGGACAAAGAATTGCTCTAGATGGGATTATACTTAAAGGTAATAGCTATATAAATCAAGCACCTATAACAGGTGAATCTATTCCTGTGGAAAAAACCATTGGTGATCAAGTTTTTGCAGGAAGTATAAATGGAAACTCTGCGATTGAGATAAAAACGACAAGTACAGCTGAAAACTCATCGATTGCAAAAATAATCCAAGCTATTGAACATGCTCAATCAAAACGCTCAAAAGCAGAAAAGTGGGTCGATAAGTTTGCTAAGATTTACACCCCTACAATGATATTTTTAGCAATTATAATAGCTACTATCCCTCCACTCTTACTAAATGAATCTTGGCTTAAATGGGGCTATGAAGCTTTAGTAATACTAGTTATCGCTTGCCCTTGTGCACTAGTGATATCTACACCAATTTCAATAGTTTCAAGTTTAGCAAAAGCTGCTAGAAATGGGATCTTAATCAAAGGCGGTGAATTTATAGAAATACCAGCCAAGTTAAAAGCTATTGCCTTTGATAAGACCGGTACATTAACACAAGGCAATCCTTCTATTACAGAAATAATCGTCACACAAAATTATTCTCAGCAACAATTAATCACTATAGCTGCAAGTCTTGAGAGTTCTGTTGATCATCCAATCGCTAAAGCTATTTTAGACTATGCTAAAAACAACAGCATAACGTTTACACAGGCTACAAATACGGCGGTTTCAGGTGGTAAAGGAGTAACAGGAAAAATCAATGATAGTAGCTTTTGGCTTGGAAATCATGCTTTTGCTCATGAAAAACAGCTATGTACTAATGAATATCTGCATAGCCAAGCGATAAAACTTGCAAATAATGGTCAAACATTGATTTTCATTGGCAGTGATGAAAATATTATTGGTATCATTGCTGTACAAGATATGATAAAAAATAATGTTAACGATGCTCTCAAACAATTAAAAAAACTTGGGATTAATCAAACCATCATGCTTACAGGTGATAATATAGCAACAGCTCAATCTATCTCCACACAAGCTGGAATTGATAAATTCTATGCGGAGTTACTACCTCAGGACAAAGTTGCTAAAGTTGAGGAGCTAGTTAATAATTATGGGAATATTGCTATGGTTGGAGATGGTATCAATGATGCTCCTGCACTAGCAAGATCTAATTTAGGAATTGCTATGGGTACTATAGGTAATGATATCGCAATAGAAACCGCAGATATTGCCTTAATGTCTGATGATATTGCAAAGTTGCCTTGGCTTATCAAGCATTCAAAGAAAACATTAAAAATAATAAAACAGAATATAGCTTTTGCTATTGCTATAAAAGCGATTTTTATATCTCTTGCAATAACAGATTTAGCTACTTTATGGATGGCAATAGCTGCTGACATGGGAGCTACCCTGATTGTAATTATAAATTCACTCAGATTACTAAAATAAACTAAATATCATATCTCGTCCACAATGGTAAAAAACGCTTAATATCATTCATAAACTTAAATAAACCAACATTTAGCTCAACATTACCATTAGGATCTGTTACTTTACGTGGAAATGCTATACCCGCACCAAAAAGTCCTGGTGCTATAATTCCCGTAGTAGGATCATAAACTCTAGCATCCATACTATCTACACAAGGTATTCTTTGATCAAAGCCTACTGCATAAATAACTTTATTATATTCATGTAAATGCTTATCTATCTCTTCATTAGTTGATAAATATCTTTTGACTCGACTATCTAAATTTTGAGAGATATTTGCTCTAACCCATTTAGCTGTCTCACCTTTTAAACCCGAGTTATCATATAAAATCCAATCTCCCATATTGATAGCATATCTCAATGGTTGATGATAGAAATTAGCTACATCTTCAATATCGAACTCAATTAAATTTCTAATGATTATCATTGCTGAATGAGATGAACCAAAAACAGCAACTCTATCTCCCTCAATAAGCTCTTCTTTCAGTTTACTTGGAGATAATGCTGTAGCAAGATCAATTTCTTTTGTAATTTCAGGATTATGAATATTCAAAGTTTTAGGTATAGAACCTGTTGCTAAAACAACTTTCTCAGCCATATAGTTTTCTCTTGCGCCATACAAATTCCATACACCCTGAGCTATTTTCAATTCTGCTATAGTATCTAAACTATAATCAACTTTTTGAAGTAGATTATCCGTAATGTATTGCAAAGGTTCTGCAACATCTTTTAACTGTGAAAATCCTTGTTTATCATAATTTTCTAAAGCAAATTTTTGTAATCTTTTTTCAAACTCAAAAGATTTGATATCATTCAGAAATCTCAAGAATAACTCTACTGTTGTATTACTACTAACTTCGCCCCATTTTTTACCAAGATCACCAACACCAAAATTTGGATCAATCCAAAGTATATTTTTTGCATTTATACCACTATCCAATAATTGCCCAATAGTTGCCATACCTGCAGGACCAGCACCAACTACTGCCCACTTATATCTTATAAAGCTTTCCATAATTAACCTAATTTATTTGCATAAGATATATTATACTCAATCATCAATATCCTGTCTTAATAAATCTTATATATATTGAATATCAGAAAATCTTATAATAAAATCCTGTCATATAAGTATTACTAAAATATAAATATGCGAATCACATTAAAACAATTACAAGTATTTGTAAATACTGCGAAGTCAGAATCCATTAGTGCTGGTGCTGAAAAATGTTTCATCTCACAAGCAGCCGCAAGTATGTCGCTATCTCAACTTGAAAACATGCTTGATACGACATTATTCGACCGTGTTGGTAAAAGAATGAAACTAAATGATAATGGCAAAAATATGCTAGCAAAAGCTATTAAAATTTTAGATGAAATTGAGGAATTTGAATCTTTTAGCTTAAATAGTAACCAATTATCGGGGAAGATAATTATTGGTGCTAGTACCACAATAGCCAATTATGTATTACCAAAATATGTAGCAATGTTTAGAAAGTTACATCCAGATACAGATTTTGAAATTATTTCAGGCAATACAAAAGAAATTATAAATAGTGTTGAGTCACTAAACTGTGATGTAGGCTTTGTCGAGGGCGAATGTAATAGTAAAACATTAGAGACTCATCTTTGGGCAAAAGATAGTCTAAAAATAATTTGTCGTATAGACCACCCATTAACTAAGAAGAAAAATATTAAGATAAAAGATCTTTTAGATTATGAGTGGGCAATGAGAGAACAAGGCTCTGGAACATTTGAAATATTCTTTAATGCTCTTGAAGATAAAGTATCAAGTATAAAAAAAGCTATAACTCTGCGTAGCTCAGAAGCAATAAAACAGTATATTGCATATAGTGATTGCCTGGCTTGTATATCTGAGGTAATTACAACCCAAGCTTTAGATACTGCTAAATATTATATACTTGAAACTAAAGAACTCGATCTGTCTAGAAACTTCTACAAATTATTACATGAGAAAAAATATCACACCGCTTTAACACAAGCTTTTTGTAAATTCATAGAAGATGATATCAAATAGCTAAGATAAAACTTGAAAATTTTAGACTTTGGAGTCATCTTTACATAGGTAACACAAATTCAAATAAATGGAGATAATATGTCTATAGGGATAATACTACTGATAATAATAGCTATAGCCGCTGTATATATAGTTATGACTTACAACAAACTAATAGCAGAGATCGAAACAGTCAAAAACTCTGAAAAACAAATAGATGTACAGCTTGATCGAAGAGCCAAAGTATTTGATTCGTTAGTTAATGTTGTCAAAAAGTATATGGACTATGAGCAAACAACTCTAAAGCAGGTTGTAGCACTAAGAAACCAAGCTAATTTAGCCAAAGCAAATGGCGATATTCAAGAAAGAATAAATGCTGAAAATCAAATCTCAGATTTAGCGAAAGGTATAAATGTTCAATTTGAGAACTATCCAGAATTAAAAGCTAATCAAAATGTAATTCAGTTACAGGAAGAAATTACATCTACTGAAAATAAATTAGCTTTTGCTAAACAGGCGCTTAATGATTCAATAGAAAAATACAACGCTCATAAAAAATCATTCTTTGCTGGTATGGTAGTTAATATCTTCAAGAAACTAAATGAAGAATTTGTATACTGGAATATCTCAGAAGAGAAAAAACAACAACTAGAAGACTCTAGAGTGGAATTATAAAATGTCAAATACTGATAATCTACAATATGGCTCTGTTGACTGGCGTGAAGTTGTTCGCAAAAATACTTATCGCACATATTTTGTCATAGCAACATTCCTAATTGTTTTTTTTCTACTAGGAATTTTCGTTGATACCTTTTGGCGATATGGTGAGTTTGCTAACTATTATTATGCTCAAACACACCAGCAACTTCCCATCAGTCAAGTTTTCATTTGGTTAGCAACATTTCAAATACCTCCTTACGCTACTATGATCATATCTGCTATAGCGGTAATTTGGATATTCATCACTTTTAACATGTATGACAAAATCATGCTATCTGGCACCGAATATCATGAAATCTCAGCAGATAACCAAGATCCTCTAGCACGCCGTGTATATAATGTAGTTGAGGAAATGAAAGTAGCTGCTGGCATGCGATATATGCCAAAGGTTTTTTTAATTGATGCAAATTATATGAATGCTTTTGCATCAGGTTACTCTGAAAAATCTGCAATGGTTGCTATTACAACAAAACTTGCAAATGCTCTTAATCGTGATGAACTACAAGCTGTTATGGCACATGAGTTAACTCATATTAGAAATCAAGATATTAAGCTTAACCTATTTACTATGGTTTTATCTAATATGATGCTTATTATTATGGATTTCTTATTTTACTCAGCACTTTTCTCAGGAAACAATAATAATAGCAACAATAATAACCGTAACAATAATGCTGCTGTATTTTTTATCATTATTATGATTTTAAGATATGTGTTACAAATTTTTACGATATTTATGATGCTGTTCTTAAGTCGTACAAGAGAGTATATGGCTGATGCTGGAGCAGTTGAGCTAATGCGTACAAATGTGCCAATGGCGAATGCGCTACTAAAGATTGCTGGCGATAGTAAAACTGCCGAAGCTCAATATAGCTATAAGCATAATAAAAATGAAAATCTCCGTCGTGCATCATATATCTTTGATCCACTAAGTGCTGGTATAGGCAGTGGAGATATGTCTGATATGTTCTCTACTCATCCATCTATCGAAAAAAGACTAGCTTCAATTGGTGTTAAAACTAGATAGAACTTTTTAAAACATTTGAAACTGTAAATTTAGTAACAAATATATTATAATCATTAAATTAAATTGTTATTCTTAAACAATTTCAACACATTAGATCTAAAATTTAAATAACAAAGAGATATAAATGTCAGAACAAGAACCTCGTAAAAAACTTTCTTTAGGTAGTAGAAAAAAGCTATCAGTAAATAGAACTTCTAGTCTAAGCACAAACCTTAAAACTAGACTACAAGCCAAAAAAGAAGATAATATCCAAAACTTTTTTAATAACACTAACAAAGAGCTTCGTGAGCTATATCAAGAAAGACAAACATTAGAGGATCAGATCAAACAAATAGAACAAAGACTTCTTTTTGCAAAAAGCGAACCATTGCAAGAGTTTTTATTTGAATTAAAATCACAAGATTTTGATCTACTAGCTAAGATAAACTCTTATATAAATACTCTTTAAGATTTTATTTTATAATAATTATGTTTATTAAGAACTAGAATATACTTTCAAATATTTCTTTAATACCTTTTTTAGCAAGACCTAGCATTTTAGCAAACTCCTCTTCTGAGAAGTCTTTGCCTTCTGCTGTACCTTGAATCTCAATCATACCACCATTTGAGTTCATAACTACATTCATATCTGTTTCAGCATTCGAGTCTTCATCATAATCTAGATCAAGTACAGGCTCATTATTATAAATACCAACAGATATTGCAGCAACTTGAGATATTAATGGATTAGTTTGTTCATCAAGCATGCCATTTTGCTTCATATAATCTATAGCATCCCTAATAGCTAATGATGCTCCGGTGATAGACGCTGTACGTGTGCCGCCATCTGCTTGGATCACATCACAGTCGACTTTGATAGTATTTTCACCTATTTTCGTTAAGTCAACACTCGCACGTAATGCTCTACCAATTAGTCTTTGGATTTCTTGTGTTCTACCAGATTGCTTACCTCTAGCAGCTTCTCTATCCATACGAGTATGAGTTGAACGCGGTAACATACCATATTCAGCAGTTAACCACCCCTCACCAGAATCTTTTTTGAATCTTGGTACGCCAGCAACTACAGAAGCTGTGCATAAAACTTTAGTATCACCAAACTCTATTAAAACTGAACCTTCAGCATGTTTTGTAAAATTGTGTGTAACTTTTAAACTACGTAATTGATCGTTATTTCTTCCACTTGGACGCATTTTGGAACCCTTTTAATTAAATTCATAAGTATTAAGTGTATAATTATACAAATCGATATTAAAATAAGAAACCTTAAGTTTAAGGTATTTCTGATATATGAATATTATTAATAAACAAAACTTATCAAAAGTAAAAAGATACTGGCTCAATGATGCAAAAAACTTAGTTACCAGCCTATCAAAAGGCTATGGTGAAATTATATTAGATAAAATCTCTCAGAGTTTTACAAATGTTAATCAATTAGAAGCATCACTATTAGAGATTAAGACTGCATTAGTACGACAAATAACTCTTTCAAGTATTAATGAAACTTTAGTTTTTGCTAGGACAATTATTCCCTGTGATACTTATGATTTTTTTTCACAAGAAGTTGATAACCTTGGCACAAAGCCAATTGGTGATAACCTACTTTTTGAAAAATCTAAGTTTACTCGTGATGAATTTATAATCCGGAAGCTATCTAGTAATAATTTTTATCAAGAAGCAAATAGACATATTCAGCAGGAAATCTTTTCTCGTAGTTCGATATTTACATACAAAGATAATCAAAAGCTTAAATTTTTAATTACAGAATATTTTCTAGTTTTACCGGAGTTTTGTAATGCAGAGTAATACAAAATTCAAAGCATATATTATGCTAATGAGATTGCATCGCCCTATTCCAATACTGCTAATTCTTTGGCCAACTCTTACTGCATTAGTTTTGGCAAGTCATGGTATTCCAGATATTAAATATTTGATTATCTTCACTATTGGTGTAGTTGTAATGCGTACAGTGGGTTGTATTGTTAATGATATAGCAGACATAGATTTTGACAAACACGTAGAGCGTACTAATACTCGTCCTTTAACCAGTGGTAAACTTAGTGTCAAGAATGCATTATATTTGTGTCTAGTTCTTACATCAGTTGCTTTTATCTGTGTATTATTTTTAAACTTATACACAATTTTACTATCATTTGTAGCTCTATTTCTGGCTGTACTATATCCATTTTGTAAAAGGTTCTTTGCAATACCCCAACTAATCCTTGGTTTAGCATTCAACTTTGGTATTTTCATGTCATTTTCTGCTATACAAAATCATATACCACTCGAAGCTTGGATATTTTATCTATCAACGATATGTTGGACTATAGCTTATGATACTATCTATGCTCTAGCTGATCGAGAGTTTGATTTAGAAATTGGTATTAGATCATCAGCTGTTTTATTTGGAGATAAAGTTTTCAGATATATATTTTTATTTAATTTTATATCACTAATACTTTTGATAGCTCTAGGTATATATCTAAGCTTTAATATTATTTTTTACATAGGTGTTGTTATTAGTGCTTTTTTATTTATCAGAAATTATTTCTTATACAAAAAACTAGGTATAGCTAACTGTATAAAAGCTTTTTCTGATAATCATTGGATTGGATTGATAGTTTTCATCACAGTATTGCTTCAATATGTATAGGAGATGATATGACTTTAATAATTGGTGCAATCTTAGGTTTTATATCAGTAGCTTTTGGCGCTTATACAGAACATGGTCTAAAATCACAAATCTCAGCTGAACACTTTGATTTCGTAATGACTGCAGTTCGTTATAATCAAGCTTATGCTATCGTAATTAGTGGTATTGGAATAGCTCTTTTAAGTAGTAAGAGCTTAGCACGAAGCTTATCTCTTAAACTAAGCAACTTATTTTTTATAATTGGCACAATCTTATTTAGCTTTAGCATTTATATTTCTGTGGTTTATAATATACCTATTATTTTGAAGCTAGCACCATTAGGTGGCACTGCTCTAATGATAGGCTGGCTAATGCTAATTTTAGCTGCTATTTTTTTGAAGAAGAACCTAAAGAGAAACTTATGAAGAGATATATAATTACACTAGTAATATGTATATTTGTGTTATCTGATACTAGCTTTGCAGATGCCAAAAATAATCAAGGATATATCGTCAAACTTTACTTTGGCAGAACTATGAAAGATGATAAAAATAATATCTCTTATGTTTCAGATAATATGTTCAAAAATTTTGAGAACAAATACATAACTCCTGCTTTCCCTGATGGTTATACTGAAAATGATGCTAGAGGATATTGGCGTAGCCCAACAGGAACTACTTATAGTGAAAAAACCAAAATTGTCACAATACTTGCAGATGATAAGTCAAAACAACTAGAGCAGAAAGTACATAATCTAGTTAATGTCTACGAAAAGTCATATCATCAAGAAAGTGTTTTGGTAACTTATACAAAGACAGATTATTCTTTTATTTAAAACTGGCGGAGAGGAAGAGATTCGAACTCTCGATAGTCGTTAAACTATACACGCTTTCCAGGCGTGCTCCTTCAACCACTCGGACACCTCTCCAAAGAGATATTAAGTATACAGCAAAAGCTTATATTTTCAACTTTTAGATAATCATTACACCGCCAGAAACAAACATCAAAACTATGAATAAATTCTTTAGAAGCTTTGGAGAAATTATCCCTAAATAATTAACTGCCAAAAGACTACCTGCCAATGCAAATATACCCGATGATACTAACAATGGAATATTTAGATAACCAAGTGTTGATGGTACATTAACACTAATTCCATAAGTAAGTACAAATGCTGCAATTGATGAGTTTATGAGTACACAGATACTAGTTATAGCTATGGCTTTTTTGATATCTGTACCAATCTTTATAAAAAACATTGTTGCAAATGTTGTTGAACTTGCTAAAACACTCAACACACCACAAAAACTAAAAATACTATATCTAGCACTTCTAGGTAATTTAACAACCTTATTATCATTATGCAATATCATCCAGATGCCACTACCAAACAACAATATTGCAAAAACTATTTTCAAAAGATCTGTATTTATATGCTTTGCGACTATTGAGCCTACTAACGCCCCTACTGATAAATATAATAAATAATACTTTAATTCCCCCAAGTGTATATTACCCTTACGATAGTGCTTATATGTTGCTATAGAACTTAAAAATATAGACATCCCACAACAAGTCGCTATGGCTATTTGCATAGCAAAGTCAGCTCCATAAGTATGTACAATTATAAAATAAAAAGCTGGAACCGCTATTAAACCAGCGCCCCCACCAAGTAGTGTAGAAATAAAACTAGCTACAAAACCGACAATTGCTCCTAATATGATTAACATTATTTTTTTCCTATGATTATTTAAGATAGTTATAGACAGTAGCTCGACTAATATTTAGTGCATTTGCAATGTATTTACTAGCATTTTTCCCATCTAGCGCGCCTTGTTGTTTAAGTTCTAAAATCAAATTTTTCTTTTGATCTCTAGTTAAGTTATCAATTGATAAATTATTATCGATACAATATCTCTGAACAAAATTGTTAATTTTTTCATAAAAAATATCTCTAAAAAGACTCTGTTGCTGCTGAGACATTTGCATATTGTTATTATTTAGAAACACGTTTATTAAGTTTTGATATCTATCAAATACAGAAACATCTAAATTTATACATAATGTTCCAATAACATCATTTGTTGAGCTTTTAATTACAGTGATAATACATTTCATTTTGCGCCCATCATAATTTATTTTGTCATACGGCCCTATTACAGAATCATCGTATGCATCTAAATCTATATGGTCTAAATATGATATATCTCCAATTTCTCTTTTAGAGATAGGATTAAAAATTGCTACTATCTTGTTCTTAGATAAATCATGAATTACAACTTCTGCAAAGGGATGCAAAAGTCTACTTATAGCGTCCGCGACATTTATAAATTTTTCTAACTCAGAATTCATTTTGATATCTAAAACCATATTTTTAGATATATTAGTCTATTTTAGATTTTTTTGTCAACAAAATGTTTTAAGAAGATTTAAACTTAGTACTGTGACATATATTTACAAAGTTAACAATTATAGGTCCAATAATATTCTGCCAAATTGCATAAAAAGTTGCAGCAATAGCTGCTTGATTACCAAAGAAGGTCAAAGCTATAACTATCCCTAAGCCAACATCTAATATACTAAACTCAAATAGCAAAGCTAATCTACTATCAAAATCTAGACCTAAAACTTTACCTATTAAATATCCAAATACATTAGCAAATATACTAAGCATTATAACGCTCAAAATAATATCTAAAGGCACAAGTATAATGGCTTCTTTATTTAAAGCTGTTACAACCATTACTATTAGCATAATCAAGAGTATTGGAATACTGGAGATTTTCTTTAAAGTTAAATCATTTAGTTTAGTAAATTTACTAATTAAACTTCCTAAAATTATTGGTAGGATAACTATTATTGCCATTGTTTCAAACATACCAAACCAATCTAACTTAATATTTTTTGCAAAGAAAAAATAGATGATCAATGGCATAACTATTGGTGCTAACAGCGTAGTTAGAAAAGTTAAACTAACAGTAAGAGAAATATTTGCTCTAGCTAATAAAGCCATAACTCCAGAAGCTGTACCTCCTGGACAAGCCCCTACAATAACTAAACCTATTAATGCTGTTAAGCTCAACCCAAAGATCTTACCCATTATAAAAGCCGCTATTGATGTAACAGTTAATTTTAGCACTAATATAATGAGCAGCTTTCCCCTTAGGTTAGCAACTTTTACAAAATCTTTTGCTTGTAGATGAAGTCCTATTACCAACATAATAGTAGCCAACAAATAAGTAATATATGGCTTTAATGGTATAAATATGGAAGGTATTGATATCGCTAAAACAACTCCTGCCATAACTATAATCGCAAAATATTTTTGGATAAAGTTCATTTTTATAGTTATTACCTAATTTTTTCAAACCATTTTATATACTAATTAAACATAAAAATAGATTTACATCTTTTATAACATCGAAAATAAGAAACAAGTTTGGAAAACTATAGCAGCTTGATATAATGAATTTGTTAGACTATTAATTCATACACAAACAACAACCTCGTGAGGTAAAATTATGATGAAGAAGAAACTAATAACAATCGCAACTCTTTTAGCTGCTTCAGTGGCGATTACATCGTGTACAGCCGAAGCTGTAGCTGTAACTGGTCTAGTCTTAGCTAGCGTTGCTGTGGGCGCTTTAGCATATAAATGGATGGAAAACCCTGATGCGTACAATGCTTATGCTAAAAATAGAGA
Organism: Francisella sciaenopsi; assembly: GCF_045862875.1. Classification (NCBI taxonomy): domain Bacteria; kingdom Pseudomonadati; phylum Pseudomonadota; class Gammaproteobacteria; order Thiotrichales; family Francisellaceae; genus Francisella; species Francisella sciaenopsi. Next base: position 149,368 of record NZ_BTHG01000003.1, on the reverse strand, counting down.
GACCGTATTCTCTGTTGCCACAGAAGTATTAAAAGAAAATAATTATACTACAAAAGAACAAACTGTCGATGAGAAAAAATCTGAAATCAAAGCTGTTTCCCCAACAGGTGATTCTATTAATATAGTAGTTCAATCAGCTAAAAATAATCCTAATCAATCAGCTATCTATATTAAAGATGATAGTAAAACTGATGCAACAATCATACTTAATCAAATTAATCAAAAACTTGCAGATTCAAAGTAATTTTTATAGACAACGTCTCTTTATAAAACCAATATTTATAATATCTTATTTCCTTAAACAATATCTAGCAAGTTATAGTTCTTTTAAATTACTATGGAATAATCTCCTTACCATCCCATGCAAAACATTTACCACTATCTTCTAATTTCAAACTATCTAAAACTTCAACTAACTTACTAGCTGAATACTCCGACGTAAAAGCTTTCTTTGAGGCTCTATAAGCATACCAGCCACCAAGTTGATTATCAGAGATACTACCAACTCTCGCAGAAATAGCAGCAAATACAGACTTGTTATCCTTAGCTAACTTGGGTATGAAATACTTTGCGACCAAAGCCGGAAATATTGTATTTGCTTGAAAAAGCTCAATAAATTTATCAGCTGATAATTCTTTTAGTGCTTTCTGCGGTTTTATTTCAGAGGTATGTAATATACCAGTAGCAACAAAAACTAGATTAATAGCTCCTGATTTTTCATAAACATCTTTCGCGGCTTTTTCAATTGTTGATTCATCCGAGTAATCAATATACCCATAAACTACACCTTCTAAACGATCAGCTACTATAGAACGTGAAAAAACATATATATTCGCATCTGGGTACAAATATCTCAATCTCTTAGTTACAGCACAACCTATAGAACCAGAAACTCCGATAACAACTAGATTACTACTCATAATACTTCCTCAAATAAAGGTTTAGTATTCTAAGTATACAAATAAGATTATAGATTTTTTATACAGATAAATAAATATTAAGAAAGTTTAATAAATAGAATCTAATCTGCAATTAAATCATATTCAGTTGACTCAGTAATCTCAACTGTTGCAAACTCACCTACTTTTAAGCCTCTCTCTGCTGCGTCACCAACAATGACTTGTCCATCTACTTCTGGCGCATCATATTTAGTACGACCAATTGCATAGTTTTCTTCAGTATTTATTGAATCAATTATAATCTGTTGCTCTGTTCCAACAAAACCTTCTAACTTATCTGCACTTATTTGAGCTTGTAATCCCATAAACTCATCTAATCTCTGTTGCTTAACTTCTTCAGAAATCAAATTATCAAATTGGTTAGCCTTTGCACCCTCTACTTCCGAGTATTTAAAACAGCCGACTCTATCTAGTTGAGCTTTTTCTGCAAAATCTAATAAATGCTCAAAGTCAGCTTCTGTCTCACCTGGAAATCCCACTATAAATGTACTACGAATAGTTATATCAGGACAAATATCACGCCACTTATTAATTCTATCAAGAGTTTTTTGCGTATGTGCTGGGCGCTTCATTCTTTTTAAAACTTCTGGTGATGAATGTTGTAAAGGCACATCTAAATAAGGAAGTATCTTCCCTTGTGCCATAAGAGGTACTATTTTATCAACATGCGGGTATGGATAGACATAGTGTAATCTTGTCCACATATCTAATTCCCCAAGAGCAGTAGCAAGATCTAAAATATTACTTTGATATTCTTTATCATTCCATATACCCGACTTATACTTGATATCAACACCATAGGCTGAAGTATCTTGTGATATTACAAGTAGCTCTTTAACACCAGCATTTTTAAGTTTTTCAGCTTCTTTCATGATATTGTCAATTGAGCGACTTTTCAGCTTACCACGAATATCTGGAATAATACAAAAAGTACAAGTATTGTTACAACCTTCTGATATTTTCAAGTACGAATAATGTCTTGGAGTAAGCTTGATACCCTGTGGTGGTACCAAAGATACAAAATCATTTGCAAATATTGGAGCATGAGTATGCACCGCTTCTATTAAGTTCTCATAATCTTGAGGCCCCGTAATACTTAGAACTTCTGGATGTTTTTCTTTGATAAGATCTGCCTTATTTCCAAGACATCCTGTTACAAGTACTTTACCATTTTCAGCAATTGCCTCACCAATAACCTCTAATGATTCATCAATAGCAGAATTCAAAAAACCACAAGTATTAACTATAACCATATCAGCATTATCATAGCTATCAACTAAATCATAACCTTCAGCTTTTAACTTAGTTATTATACGCTCAGAATCTACAAGGTTTTTTGGACAGCCAAGACTCACAAAACCAATTTTAGGAATTTTAATCATAATATTTAATTCAAACAAAAAATTATGCGATTATTGTAGAACAATTTGAGATAAAAAAATAGTTAAAGATAAAATTACAAATCAAGATGAAAGGTTATTAATTAGTTTGAAGAATTACTCTCATCACACTTCACACCGAAATCAATTTCCGTTCTTCTATCTAAGTAGAAAGCTTTTTCAGATGCTTTATATGAACATGTATCATTAACGCCATCTGTACAGAACTCATCATAGAACTGAGTTGGTTCTGCAGCAGGCTTTAATTTACCATAGCTTACAACACAGATTTGGTCTTTATTTACATTTTTACCTAATAAGTAGTTATATACTGCTTCAGCACGCTTTTGCCCTAGATTAAAGTTATATTTCTCACTACCTCTAGGGTCAGTATTACCTGATAACTTAATTGGTTGATCTGGATGCGCTATTAGATAGTCTGCCGTCTTATCTAAACACTCTTTAGCATCATCAGTAATATTATAACTATCAAAACCAAAATATACTGATCTACAGTTAATATCCATTAGTTCTTTTTTCATTTGCTCAACTTGATCTGAGCTCATATTATCAGAACCATATATTTGCGAAGACATCTCTAAAGCCTGTGAACTATCAACACCAGCATACTTATCTTTGATTAAATCACTATTATCTGGTCTAGTGCTTGAACAGCTCGCTAACATAAGTATAGAACTTACAACAGCCATACCCATAATACTTTTTTTCATCATATCTAACTCCTTTTAGCTATTTTCAAAACCTGAAACTTCATAATTACCTCCATTATCTGCGAAACCAGTATCACTTGATCCGTAGTTATCTGCAGACTTTAAGGTACTAATAAAACCTGGACCACTTGTTTCATTTAGCGATGATCCATCTAAACTACCATTTGCGTTAGCTTGTAAAGGAGGCCCTTTATACCACGCACAACTTGTAACTAACAAAGCTAAAGCAAAAATAACATAATTTTTAACCAAAACTTTCATACAAGCTCCTTAAAAGTTTTTGGGTGACCAGCTTGGTGACTGAATTAAGATGTTACCATTATTAGCTGCATCAACATTAAAATGATTGTCTCCATCTAATGATACCATATCTAATGAACTATAGCCTCTAGAGTTTGTGGATATATATGCAATCATATTGCCAAATGGAGATACTGTAGGTGAACTATCTGATTTACCATTTGTGATATTTGTCACACTTCCATTAGCTAAATTAAAATCAGCTATCTGAGTACCACTTGATCTAGATTGGTTCATAAACACTATATCTTTGCCATCTGGAGTATAATTTGGCTCATAGCCTTGATATATCCTACTACTTAGTTTAGATGATTGAGGATATCTTGAGTTAACCGGCGCAACATAAATATTTGGACGCCCATCTCTATCAGATGTAAATACTATACTCTGACCATTTGGTGAGAATTTTGGAGCTGTATTTATACCGTTTATAGTTATTCTCTTTAAGGCTTTAGTAGCTAAATTTAATATATAGATATTAGTTTGATCAGAATAACCTTTAGATAAAGCTAAAGCAATTTCTTTGCCATTAGGAGAGAATGATGGAGAACTATTGATACCTTTAAAATTAGTTATCCTAGTAACTTTTCCTGTAGCTATCTCTAAAGTGTACACACCCATGCTACCGCCACTATAGCTTGAATAAACTATATATCTTCCATCATTCGACCATGATGGTGTAGCTATTGGATTATCACTCTGTCTAAGAACAGTATGTTTGTTATACCCATCATAATCAGATATCACAAGCTCATAAACTCTACCATATCTAGCATAAGGATTACTTACTTGCACATATGCCAACTTTGTCAAAAAGAAGCCTTGCTCTCCAGTAAGTTTTTGGTATACATAATTAGCGATCTTATGTGCTAGAGGTCTCACTAAAGATGTACTTATGTTTTTATATGTTATTGATCTAATATAACTTGTATCATTTCTCTTATATATCTGTACTTCAACAGTGTAGCTATTATTTGAATCTTTTGCATATTTTGTTAAAACAACATAATCAGACTTCAAACTCTTCCAAGGTATATTCTGACTTTGATTAATTTCATACTTAATAGGATCTTCGCCTTGTAGCTTACCATTATGGTTAAGATCTGAAACTATTATAGAATTTACTTGTTGAGGAAATTGATCTACAACATTATTACTTATCACCGTTACTAACGGTTTTTGAATAACGCCTGTTGTCACCTCAGCGACTAAGTCTGCATATAGACTAGATATTAAAAAAACAAATATCGAAAAGCCTGTAATGATTTTTCTCATATTATTCCTCATTAACTTTGTTTAAATATAAAGCTTATATTTTCTGTTTGTATCGTTCTTCTTGCAATAGGGTTTGACACCTCTGGTGGAGTCGTATTTTTAATAGCATCTATAAGCGACTGATCACAACTATAATCACCTGAAGTTCCTGTGAGTTTAATAAACTCTCCATTTCTGATTATTGCTCTTGGTAAATCATATATACCTCTACAATCATCTTTAATCCAGTTTGAGCCAACTCTATCAGTATATTCTGTAACATACTTGCTAACAGCTAAATCTGCCTGATTTTTTGCCGCCTCGCGCTTAGCTGATGCAATAGCTTCTGCTCTTGCTTTGGCTAATCTCTCTTGACGAGCTTTTTCTTCTGCTTCTTGTTTAGCTCTCAGCTCTTGTTCTTTTTTACGTTTTGCCTCTTCTTGAGCTTTCTTTTTCTCTTCTAGCTCTTTCTTACGTTTTGCTTCCTCTTGCGCCTGCTTCTCTTGTTCGGCTTGACGTTTTTGCTCTTCTTGAGCCTTTTTCTTAGCTTCTTCTATAGCTTTTCTTTTTGCTTCCAACTTTGCTTTTTTCTCAGCTTCAGCTTGTTCTTTTAGTTTTTGCTGATGTTTTATAAGGGCCTGTTTTTTTGCTTGCTTAATATCTTCTCTAGCTTGTTTTAATTCTTGCTGGTGATTTTCGTAAGCAGAAATCTGTTTATCTAATTCACTACTACTTATCGACGTTGCTTGGATAATTTGAAGTTGCTTAGGGGCCTTCTGAACCTCAGCACTCAAAGCCGCCTGACTAGTTTCAAACTTAAGATCACTTATAAAGGCTAGAGTGTATAACAAAATTACAATACCAATATGTACGAGTATTGCTTTTACTAAGAATGGATTTTCATCCACTGTTTTTTTACAGAAACGAATAATTTTTTGATAATTAAGATTTGCCATCTTCAGTGACTAACCCCACTTTATCTACACCTGCTCTTTGAATAAGAGCCATAGCTTTTACTACCTCGCCATAACTTGCACTACTATCACCTCGTACGTATACAGGCTTACCAGGAGATTGCTGAGATAAGCTAATAACCGCATTTGTAAGATCTCTAGCGCTTAATGGCGCTTTTGGATCACTAACTCCTTGATTAACAAAATACTCTCCATCCCTATTAACAGTAACAACAATAGGTTTACTATCGTTAGAAGGTATTTTCTCAGATTGAGCTTTAGGTAAATCGACCTTTACACCCTGCGTTAGTATAGGTGTTGTAATCATAAAAATAACCAAAAGCACCAACATTACATCAATGTAAGGTACTACATTGATTTGCACCATTGGTCTCTTTTTTCTAAAAAATCTTTTGTTTCTCTTTTTCATATTAAAAAGCCTTTATTTAAAAGCTTTCTTGATGTTGCTGTTGAACTTCATCTCTATGCGCTTCTTTTAAAAGTAATATACATAGATCATCTTGAAATGATTCATAACCTGACAAAACATCATCAACCAGATTAGACAATCTACTATGACCGATAACAGCAGGAATTGCCACAAAAAGACCAAGTGCTGTAGCAATCAATGCTTCTGCTATATGAGGAGCAACTACAGAAATTGTAGCCTGCTCTACACCACCAAGTGTATTAAATGACGACATAATACCCCAAACAGTACCAACCAGTCCAATATATGGAGATACAGCACCTATCGTAGCCAAAGCTGGTAACTTTCTATCTAGCTCTTTCGCCTCTTGAGCTATAGCTATACTTACTGTTCTTTCCATACCTTCTAGAATAGTATCGCCTCTTAGTATCCCAGTATCTTTAAGATTATTAAATTCTCTTAAACCTGAGCAAAATATTATTGATTTACCAAAGATATTTTCTTTATGTTGAAGATAGTAGTCATACAACTTTTGTATATGATGTCCCGCCCAAAATAACTTGTCAAATTGAACTTGTTCATTACGATATTTTTTAACACGATTGTTAACTTCAAACATGATAGCCCAAGAGTAAACAGACATGGCTACTAGACCTAACATAATAAGCTGAACTATAAAGTTAGCATGTAAAATTAATTGAACTAAAGAAATAGAATTGTCCATAAATATTCCTGAAAGATTTATATTTTCATATATTTTCGCACGTGTTGTCGCTAATTATACGTAAACCTATATAAATTATAAACCATTTAATGCATCTAAATTAAATATAAATCTGTTATTATTAGATCAATAATAAAATTTTAGATTGTTATATAATGAAAAAAACAACTTTGTTAGTATTAGCTTTTGTCGCTACAGCTTTGATATCGTGCACAAACTCGGGAGGAGATTCTTTCGGATATGTAACCCCTCCTCCAACTGATCAAAACTTAGACTCTAACGAGCCAGGATACATGCAACAACCAGGAGGAGTATCTGCAGGTATTATAAGTGAACAAGGTCATGTTAGCCACGATGCTTTTGTAACAATTACAGAATAACCTTCTATACTAATCAGCATCTATAATTTTTTTACCGTCTACTACAGAGTCTTCATTCAAATCACTATTTTTGATTTTCTGCTTATATCTATAATGAGATACAGGACCAGACAAAGCGTAACCAATCATTATAAAATAAAGTAATTTATCCGGCATTGTAAATAGCATCAAAATTATTAGTATAAAGCAAATAACATATAGCTTACTAATATTACCTTTACCATCACTATCCTTGAAACTTCTAAATTTAATATCACTAACCATCATAAATGCTAAATATAGAGCAGTGAATGCTGTAAGGACAACAATCACAACACTTAAGAATGTAGAGTCCCCAACCAAAAATCTTTGACCCATCCAGATTAAGCCTGAAATAGTTACAGCCCCAGCTGGGCAAGGCATACCATAGAAGTATAGACGACGTTCTAATACGCTTTCTTCAGAATTATCACTAGCCGGCATAGTATCAAATTTTGCTAATCTCAAAGCAACAGCAAGTAAATATAAAAATGCAATGGCAGCTCCTAAAGCCCCCAAATTATGCAAACTCCAAAAATACATTACCAAGGCAGGAGTTGCTCCAAAAGAAACTACATCAGCAAGACTATCTAATGCAGCACCAAATTCTGTCTGAGTGTGAGTATATCTAGCAACTCTACCATCAAATGCATCAGCGAATCCTGCTAACAACATATATACTGCCGATGAGATAAAGTTACCTTGAAAGGCAGCAATAATAGCCAAAAAAGCAAACAACAAACTCGCACTAGTAAATAAACTAGGAAGTATATATTTTGACTTTTTCATATCAATATTTTCCAATAACCACATAACTATAATCCTACTACTTTATTAATAAATCTGGTCTTAATACTTTCGCCCCATGCAAGTACACATGTTTTACGTCAACCTGGGACTTAGTTGTATTATATGTCAACATAACCCTAATACAAAACTCTAATGCTCCCTTACGCATCATTTGCTGACAATCAATCAAAGGTACATCAACCAAATTGAGCTCACGGGCTGCAACAGCCGGAAATTCCGAGGTAATATCGTTGGTTGCAGTGAATATAATATTAACAATATCTTCTGACTTAATATTATTGAGATCTATCATCTCTTGCAAAAGCTCTCTTGTCGCACTTAAGACATTTTCTTTAGTATCTTTTTCTATCGTTGTCGCACCTCTAACTGACCTCTGCATAAGCTCTCCTTAATTAGTGCCAATAATTTTCTGCTTTAGTAATCTAGGAAGAGGAAAATATACTTCTTCTTTAATACCATCAAATTCCTCTACGGCAACATCTCCTTCACAAATCCTAGATATCTCTGTAATTATTTGCTGAACAAGATATTCAGGTGCAGACGCTCCGGCACTTACACCACAAACTTTCTTATTGTCAAACCATGCTCTTCTAATTTCCAAACGGTTATCAACCAAATAAGAATCAATACCTTCTAGTGTCGCCAGCTCTTTAAGCCTATTAGAATTCGAGCTATTTTGTGAGCCTACAACAACTAAGACATCTATTTCTTTAAGCATTGATTTTATTGCAGTTTGACGATTCTGAGTTGCATAGCAAATATCTTCTTTTTTAGGTCCTTTGATATTTGGGAATTTATTTTTTAAAGATTCTATAATTCCTTGAGTCTCATCCACTGATAAAGTGGTTTGTGTTGCATAGTACAAATTATCAGGGTTTCTTATATTTAGCTTGGCAACATCTTCCTCATTTTCGACTAGATATATAGCTCCTTTTTTACTACGATACTGACCCATAGTACCCTGTACTTCAGGATGTCCTTTATGCCCAATCAAAACACATTCAGCATCGTTATTACTAGCTAGTCGAACACCTCTATGAACTTTAGTAACTAATGGGCATGTCGCATCATATAACACAAGATTTTTTTTAGCCGCAGTCTCTTCGACCTGTAGCGAAACACCATGAGCACTGAATATACATACAGCATCATCTGGAACCTCATCAACCTCTTTAACAAAAACTACACCCTTTTTCTTCAAAGAATCTACAACAACTTTATTGTGGACAACTTCATGACGCACATAGATAGGAGACTTTTCAACTTCTAAAACCTTTTCTACAGTTTCTACAGCTCTACTTACTCCTGCACAAAAACCTCTGGGATTAGCTAATAATATCTTCACCTAAATCTTCCTCTTTTTCTGCTATATCTAAAATCTTAGCTTCGAATACAATTATCTGACCTGATAATGGATGATTAAAATCTACTGTAACATCATTTTCATTAATTTCGGTAATCAAACCTGGTAGCTTAGATCCATCTTTTTGGCTAAATGATACAATTAAACCTTCTTCTAACTCCATATCCTTCGGAAATCTATACTTTGGTACGGAATATATACTTGCTGGATGTTTTTCACCAAATGCTTCTTCTGGCATTAAAACGACTCTTTTGCTGTCACCAATAGATGCCCCCTCTAGCTCGCTTTCAACCTTATCAGTAAAGCACCCTTGACCCATCTGAAATATAAAAGGTCTATTATAGTTTTCTGTATCTTCAGCTATAGAACCATCTTTCAACCTAAATTTAAAGTGCATTTTTACAAAGCTATCTGAAGTTATTTTCATATAAATTCTAATTATATTTTTTGAACTTCAAGATACCATATTTACAAGTTTTATTCATCTTTTGTTTACAATAACAAACTGATTTCATAGATATAAGTTAATAACCTTAATTATAAATACTACTCTCAATAACAACTTTATAGTAAAATCCTACTAATAGATTATAAGCTTTATTTATCCCATATGAAAAAACTATTAAGCATTGGTGCAATATTAATATTGGTGCTTGCCATTACAAGCTGTGAAACTTTTACTGGTAGTGAGAATCCTAGCAATGAAAACCTCACCTTTCCAACATTAGAGCCCTGCACAAAAAAATTAATAGAGTCTGACCAATCTTTTATATGTTTAAAAGAGCAACAAGGTCCAGATCTAATTCAAACAAATATAAAATTTGATGCTGATAGTTATACTCTTAATGATCAAGCCAAGCAAATTCTCAATAAACTCTATGCTTACCTAAAACTTACTGACACTACAGCATTTACAATAAGAGGATATGCAGGAAAAGTTGAGTCAAAACTTCTAACTGATAAACACATCCTGACGGAATACAACATTAGACTATCTCAAAACCGCGCAGAAAGTGTTGAAGAATATCTTGTTAGAAGAGGGTTAGATAAAAATAATGGTATTATAATTAAGGCTCTAGGCTACCAAGACCCTATTGCCCCAAATGATACAAGCTCAAATAGAGCAATAAATCAAAGAGTTGAAATTACTCTAAAAAGTAGACTTATCGAGCAAATAGATAATATAGAGCAAAATCTAAAACATGTAAAACCTACAGATTATACTAAGTTTTTTTCAAATGTTTACTTACTAAATGGTAATGAGGTTGATAATGTATCAAGAATATACGATTCTAGTGAAAAAAGACCTGTACTTAGCATAGACTTCAAGATCTTTGCTGATAAAGAATATCCACAAAGTGTTGATAACAAAAATTTTATTATTATTTCAGAACCTAAACCACTATCTTCGTTTAATGATGATACAAAGTACTATAGATTAGGAACAGCTAAATATGACCATACCTATAAAGGTATTACCGCTCTTACGATTACTAATCTAACTAGAGAAGCCAGCGTTGGTAATTATGTCATACCTGATGCTATTGCAGATCAAAAACTTCCAAGTGAAACATTTAGAATGAGCAGTAAAATAACTGCCAATGTACTCGAAGATGTTATGAATACAAACACCTTCTCATCATCTTATAACAGTATTCTGCTTAACAAAGGCGCTACTGATGGTCTAAAATTAGGAGCGGAAGTTATTTTATACGAACCAGAGAGTAGAGCTGATGGCTTTCCAATACCTCCTAAATATATAGGTTATGGTTTTATATATAGAGAATCTAACAACTACTCTATAGCAATAATTGTAAATTCATTACAAGAAATTACTAGCAACTCAATGGCAACAACCCGATTGTAATGAAGGATACTACTAATGTCATAATTGCTCTTTCATGCACTCCCTATTTTAGTAATAGTCGTCTTTTGAGAGCATTAGAGTTTAACATTAGCTTTAGGGAGATTGTCGATAATCCAAGCAAATTTGTCAAAAGCTTATCGTTACGTTCTGAGAGTATAGAGTATCTAAGCAATAGAAAATATCAAAGCTATCTAGATAAAATTAATAGCTGGTTAAAAAATAGCAATAACAAGTTAATAATATACACAGATAAAGATTATCCAGAAAATCTCAAACATATTAACAATCCTCCTTTTGTATTATATTGTACAGGTAATACAGAGCTTTTAGAGACTGCTCAATTAGCAATTGTTGGTGCAAGAAATAACTCTACTTATGGAAAGAATGTTACTTACAAACTTTGCAAAGAACTCAAAGACTCAAATATTACTATAACAAGTGGACTAGCCTATGGTATTGACACACTAGCTCATAAATATGCTCTTGAAAACAATTTAAATACTATAGCAGTAGTAGGTACAGGAGTTGATATTATATATCCAAGTTCGAATAGAGAACTATATAGCAATATTATTTCCAATAATGGATTAATAATATCTGAGCTACCTCTAGGAACAACAGCTTCACGTTACACTTTTCCTCAAAGAAATCGTATCATTAGCGGACTATCTAAAGGAGTAGTTGTAATCGAAGCAGCTAGCAAAAGTGGCTCATTAATAACTGCCCAACATGCTCTTGAACAAAACAAAGAAGTATTTGCAGTACCAGGAAGTATTTTTAGCACATCAAGTCAAGGATGTAATGAATTAATCAAACAAGGAGCAAAACTAGTTTGCGATATCAATGATATTCTAGAAGAGATAAATATCAACCCAAATAACTCATTACAAAAGACTTCTACAAAAATAACTGACAATGATGTAAACCTAAGCAACACCGAGAAAGTAATTCTAGATATTATAGGACAAGAGCTCACAACGATTGATAAAATAGTTACTGAGTCGAAACTTCCTTATATCGAAATAACTCCTATTCTATTTGAGCTCGAACTCAAATCACTGATTGAGTCAGTACCAGGCGGATATATAAATACTCAACGAATCACAACTCCGTAATTATTATACCTACCAAGGTCTGCTATACTTTATATATGCGGTCATACTGGGATTCAAGATGCTTCTACAGTTAGTGCTTAATATACTCAAAAACCCTTTCATAGCACTATTTTTAACAATAAGTATTGGTTATTTACTCGGAAAGATTAAGTACAAGACTTTTGTATTAGGTGGTATTTCAGGATCTCTAATAATTGGTGTAGTCATAGGACAACTTAATATTATGATTCCACCAGAGATAGGCTCTTTGTTTTTTGCTTTATTTATATATGCTGTTGGCTATCAAGGAGGAGCACAATTTTTCAGATCATTAAACAAAAGTACTCTTTTGTTATTAACTTCCTCAACGATAACATGTTTACTAGGATTAGTATGCGTACTAGCTTTTGCTTGGATATTTCAGTTAGATAAAGGTACTGCAGCTGGATTAGGTGCTGGAGGATTAACTCAATCAGCCATGATAGGTTCAGCAAATAATGCAATAGCTGCAATAAGCTCACTACCAGAATCAATTATTCATACAATGCAAGCTAACGTCGCTGTTGGATATGCTGTATGTTATATCTTTGGATCTTTTGGTCCGATTATTCTACTAGCTACAATCTTCCCACTTATAATGAAGTGGGATATCAGAAAAGAAGCTATTAAACTAGCAATGGAACAATCTGATGGCAGCTTAGATTTAGAGGCTGGTCAATTCTCTGCTTTTAGCGAATACACTACTCGAGCATATAGAATTAATCACAACTCAGAACTACTAAATAGATCAGTTGTAGAAATATATAAAGCATATGAGTATAAAGTCGTGATAGAAAATATCATTCGTGATAATAAACTACTAACTATAACCTCTGAAACTACCCTAAATACTAATGATATAGTGGCCATAACCTTCTACGAAGATTTAGACATACAATCTATCATTTCAAATGATGATGAAATTACCAAACCTCAGCAATTCAATTTCATTGAAGAAAAAAGATCTTTCATCTTAACAAACAAAAATCTTTTCAACAAAACTATCCAAGAAATCAAAACTATAATTCAAAACAAAAATTACTATGGAATCTTTTTACAAAAAATTATTCGTTCTGGTCAGAAGCTTCCTATTTCTGACAATCTAAAACTAAGAAGAGGCGATGAAATTGTCCTAGTAGGCAAACCAGAAGATCTTGACAAAATTAGCAACAAGATAGGGACTTATATTTCTGAAGCTCCGATTACTGATTTTATTTTCTTTGGTTTAGGGATGGTTTTAGGTTATATTTTGGGCCTAATAAGTTTCAATATCTTTGGTATTTCAATAACTTTAGGAGCTGGTGTTGGTTGCTTACTATCAGGCTTGATTTTTGGTTGGATCAGATCAGTAAAACCTCAATTTAGCAATCTACCATTAGGTGCTTCTAATTTTATCAGAGACTTAGGTTTAGCAATATTTGTAGCTAGTGTTGGAATTACTGCTGGGCCTCAAGCTATAATTGCCATCAAGGAGCACGGACTTACACTATTTTTCTTGGGTATTGGCGTAACTATCATACCTCAAGTAATTTCTTTTTATATATCGTACTATTTACTTAAAATCAAAAACCCAATTATATTATTAACAACTATTGCCGGTGGTAGAAGCGCAAACCCTGGTTTTGCTGCTTTATTAGAACGAGCAGGCAACGCCACCCCTGTAATTCCATTCACATCATCTTACGCTTTAGCAAATATATGGCTGACACTATGGGGGCCTATTATAGTTGCATTAGTAACAATCATACCTAACTAAAAGGATATTTTTATGAGCCAACAAGATTTAAGTCCATTTGAATTTAAGGATGAATTAATAAAATTAGCAACAAGTAAAGCCGATAGATTAATGTTGAATGCTGGTCGTGGTAATCCTAATTTTTTGGCAACCGTTCCAAGACATGCTTTCTTACGTCTTGGAGACTTTGCACTCAAAGAATCTGAAAGATCTTACTCCTATTTTGATAGCATCTTTGGTGGCTTACCTGAGAAAAAAGGCATGTTAGAAAGATTTGATTTCTACTGCATGGCTAATGATAAGCTAGATGGAATTAGTTTTCTTAAAGCTGCAATTTCTTTTGTTGATGATCATTTAGGCATCAATAAAGAAGACTTTTTATATGAAGTGACTAATGCATATCTTGGATGCAACTACCCTTCACCGCCAAGAATGCTTTCTATTACTGAAAAAATTGTAATGTACTACCTACGCGAAGAGCTCTATAAAAATACAGACATCCCACTAGAGTTCGATATTTTTGCAACAGAAGGTGGCACCGCTGCCATGACATACATTTTTCAATCAGCGAAAATAAATGGATTGCTTAATATCGGTGATAAAATAGCAATGATTAGCCCTATCTTCTCACCATATCTTGAAATTCCAGAGCTTCCAGAATATAACAATACTATAGTCCACATCTATGCTGATGAACAAGCAGACTGGCAAATTACTGACAAAGAGCTAGAAAAACTATTAGACCCTACTATCAAAATTCTTTGCTTAGTAAATCCAAGCAATCCGCCATCTGTCAAAATTAGTGATGCTGTTCTAGAAAAAATAGCGAAGATCATCGAATATCATCGATCTGATTTAATGATTATTACCGATGATGTTTATGCAACTTTTTCAGATGACTTTGAATCATTATTCTCAAAATGCGCCTACAACACTCTTTGCGTCTACTCATTCTCCAAATACTTTGGAGCAACTGGCTGGCGCATTGGTACGATTGCCCTACACAAAGACAATATTTTTGATAAATTAATTAGCGAACTTGATGGTAAAAAACTGCAAGAGCTTGATAAGCATTACAGCTCTCTTACAACAAATTCAAGAACATTAAAGTTTATTGATAGATTAGTAGCTGATAGTCGCTCTGTTGCCCTAAATCATACTGCTGGTATCTCACTACCTCAACAATTACAAATGAGCCTTTTTGCACTTTCTAGCTTATTAGACAATCAAGATATTTACCGTAAAGAAGCAAAAAAGCTTATCAGAAGACGCTACAATATCTTATTTAATTCCATATCACCTAAAATACAGCACCATTATAATTCAAATAATGTTGGATATTATACACTTCTAGATTTAGAACATCTCTCAACTGTAATTTATGATAAGTTTTTTTCTAAATGGTTAATACAAAACCATAGTGTTAATGATATGCTAAAAACTTTAGCATCTGAAACAGGAGTGGTTCTTCTACCTGGTAATGGCTTTGATGATCTACATCCTTCTGCTAGAGTTTCTTTAGCAAACTTACGCGAATGTGATTATAGAAATATAGGAATCAATATTAGACAACAATTAGACAACTTATATTCTGAATATAAAAAATCTTGCTAAACATCAAAACCAAATAGACTTTTGTCATACTAATTACTACAATATAACTTTTAGTGATTTAGCTGTAAAATATGTTGAAAACAATAGAATCATTCTTTGATCTAAAAGCAAATAACACCTCAATAAAAAAAGAATTCCTAGCAGCATTGGCTTCCTTTCTAGCAATTTCTTATATCATCGTAGTAAATCCAAAAATATTAGCTGCTGCTGGTATGCCTAGCAATGCTTTGGTAACAAGCACAATCTTAGTATCTGCTTTTGGTAGCATAATCATGGGATTATTCACACGCAATCCTTTTGTAGTAGCTCCTGGTATGGGAATGAATATTTTCTTCTCATATACTGCCGTATCAGTGTATCACTTGCCATGGCAAACCGTATTAGGTGCGACATTTTGGTCAGGAGTAATATTTAGCTTATTAGTAATTTTAAATATTCGTACAAAAATCATGCTAAGTCTCCCTAAGTCAATCAAGCAATCTCTAGGAGCTGGCATTGGACTCTTTATTGCATATATCGGCTTTATAAATAGTGGCTTTATTACTTCTAACGAAGGCCTATTAACTTTAAATAGCATCAATCCACATACCATATTATTTATGGTATGTTTAATATTATTAGTAATACTTTTTATAAAGAAAATTCCTGCCCCAATTATTATAGTAATCATAATAGGCTACATATTATCTATACCTTTAGAGCATTTTTCTCATGAAAAAATAATAGCACTACCAACTACTATAGTAAGTGCTCCTGATTTCTCTTTGATAGGTCAAATAGATTTCATAAGTGGCCTAAAATTCGCTATTTTACCAACAATATTCACATTTTGCTTTTTAAGTCTTTTTGATGGTACTGGAACCATATCAAGCTTATATGGAAGTATGCAAAAAGAGCACAATCATAGAGATAAAGAACTAAAGAAAACCTTCCTTGCTGATGCTACAAGTGCTACCGTATCTGGCATACTAGGCTCTAGTCCATCTACAGTAGTTGTAGAATCTGGTGTAGGCATTGCTCAAGGAGCACGTTCTGGTCTTACAGCTATCTTTGCAGGGTTAATGTTTTTACCATTTTTATTTCTATCACCATTAATCAGCTCTATTCCGATAGAAGTGATTTCTCCAGCATTAGTTCTAATAGGTATAATGATGATGCAACAAGTAGCTAATGTTAACTGGAACGACTTCGTTCAAGCTACACCAGCATTTTTTACCATAATAATGATGACTCTCGCATCATCAATATCAACAGGTATTGCTACGGGTATTTTAGTTTGGTTCCTAATATCTGTTTTTTGCAATAGAAAAGAGCTAAATATTACTGCCGGTATTATTACAGTTTTCTGTGCAATCATGTTTCTTCATGCTGTTAACTTATTCTAAAAGCACTATCACTAAGAATTCCTCATTACTCACCTAAGATATAATCACTAATTTTTAATAAAAAATTAACCATTTAGTATTTACTAATAATTATTGATTTAGCATAATTAAAATGATATCAATTAATTTGTGTCAATTTGATTTTAATAACTGTTAGGAGAATAACCAATGACTATAAAAAGATTATCAGGAATATTACTTACTTCTGTAGTATGTGTAAGCTTACTTGCTTCATGTGGACCAAATAAAAAAGAACGTGCATTACAAGATCTAGAGCAACAACAAAGCCAATTAAATGAACAGGCTAAACAGGACCAATTAGAAGCTAATACACTAACAACTGATGCTGGAAATCTTGATAAAGAAGCCAAAGCTGATACTTCTAAGTCGCAATATAACAAAGATCAGGCAAATGTTTTAAATGCAGAAGCTCAACAAAATCTTTCAAAAGCAGCTAGTCTAGATGCACAAATTGAGAAAGCAAAATCTGACGCAACAGAATAAAACATCTCAAATTTTAAATCATTCTAACCCCACTTTTCTTCATATTCTTTTTTATTCCAGCCAGTTCTAGCATAGTTGCCATCTACAACTAGCGGCCTTTTAAATAATAAGGCATCGGTAACTAAAAGCTCAAATGCTTCTTGCTCTGACAAGCTATCAAATTTTTCTTTAAGACCCATTTCTGTAAAAAGCTTACCGTTAGAGTTAAATAAGTCTATTACTTGAAAATCACCAATTTGTTTTATCTCTTTCATTTCTTGCCAAGTAGGTTTATTTTGTCTGAGATTTATATATTCAACTTTCTTGCCTTTTTCTTCAAAAAACTTAAGAGCATTTCTTACGCTTGTACAATTATTTATCCCAAACACCTTTATCATATTATTCTCCTTTTTAAACTAATAAAAGAAACCTTTGATTCCATCAAAAATCATTTCTACCGAAATAGCAACCAACATCAAACCCATAATCTTTGAAATAACATCCATAGCATGCTCTCCAAGAAATACTGATATCTTAGGTAAATACCTAAAAAACAACCACAACACAATTGCCACAAACAATAAACATAAATTTGCAACAATCTTTGACTCGATAGTAGCAAAATATTCATGAGAATCTGTAATTACAGTAGCTATTGTCCCTGGACCAGCTAATAAAGGTATAGCCAGGGGCACAACTGCTAAATCTCTAGCAGAAATAGCTCTCACTGTAGCATTTGATACTGGCTGTGCTAATACTCCCAAAATTCTCAAGCCAAAGAATAAAACAATCACCCCGCCACCAGCACGAAAAGCATCCTGGTTAATACCAAAAACAGATAAGATATCATTACCAAACCATACCATTAGACTAAGTATAGCCAAAAATGCTAATATCATTGTGAAGACAATTGTATTCTTTTCTTTTTGATCCGATTGTTTTACAGTATCAAGATATATTCCAGCTAATGAAAATGGATTAATTATTGCAAATAAGCTAACAATAAATTTTAAAATAATTGCTATTTTGACTCCTAATATCACAACATAATGGTTAGTTTATAAATCATTACACAAATACTATTTATCTAATAACCAAATGTAAACCCGCAATATACAATTTTTATTCAAAATAAACAGTATCATCCTTATATGTCTTCAATATAATATCTAACTCTTCTTTTGTAAGCTTATGCGACAATTTTGGTAGCTCATTAACATCAAAGAAATCTACTTTATTAACCTCAAAATTTGGATTATTTTCACCACCTACAATTTCTGCTACAAATACCAAACTATAAACATTATAAATTTCACTTTGAGTATAATTATTTCTATCCATAAGCGCTAAAAATTTAGTCACCTTAATATCATAACCAGTCTCTTCTTTAACCTCTTTGACACATGTTTCAACTGGCGAAAGATCAACATCACACCACCCTCCCGGAATAGTCCATTCACCAAGCGTATCCATATCTTCCGCCATTAGAAGCTTATTATTTTGAAAAATAACAACTCGCACACCTGGTTGCGGTGTTGGATAATACATCTCTCGATATATATCATAAGGTTGTACATCAGATTTGATATACTCATGTAGCATCTTTGAGCTCAACTCTAATAATTCATGATAATTATCCAAAGCATATGGACATTTAGAATAAACAACACCCGTATGAGATATTGCTTGGACTTTCTTTATAAACTCAAATATTTTATCTTTATGCATCAATTTATTTTTTCAAAACAAATAAAGTAAAATATATCACATATACAACTTAAGATTAATGGCTAAACTTAGCTATAATGTTATTTACAATGTAACAAAGGAATCACAATATATGAGAATAGAACATATTGCAATTTGGGTCAAAGATATTGAACTAATGAAAGATTTTTATTGTAAATACTTTAATGCAACATCAAATGATAAATATATAAACTCTGTAAAAGGATTTTCTTCTTATTTCTTATCTTTTGAATCTGGAACAAGATTAGAAATTATGCACTCAAAAAACATGAACAATTTAAATCTCGATAATTCTAAAGAAAGATTTGGATTAATCCATCTTGCTATATCAGTAGGATCAAAAGAAAAAGTAGATCAACTAACAGAACAACTAAAGAATGATGGTTTCAAAATTACAGGAGAACCTAGAACCACAGGCGATGGATACTATGAAAGCTGTGTGCTAGACCCAGAACAAAATTTAATAGAAATCACAGTCTAACAAAAACTTATTATACAAAAAATCAAAACCTACTATAAATTAATCTTTTTTGTTTTTATGTTTTTTACCACCATGGACTTTACATTTTTTTAGATCATCTTTTGAATTAGCTTTTTCTACACAGGCTTGTTTTTCTTGTAACATTTTAAGAATTTGTTGCTTTTTAGCCTCAAATTTTTGTTGTTTTACTTGTTGATTATCTACATTTGTATTCGAATCTGTTGTCGTATCTGCAGCAAAAACAAGTACTGGAGAAGCCAATAGTAACATTAATAACATTTTTTTCATATCTAGCTCCCTAAACTATCAAAAATGAAAAGAAGTGTGACTCTAATATACCACATATATGCTGGTATTATCACTATAATATTTGTCACTAAATTCTAATTTTTTTGAACATTAAAAACATCACAAATCGATTACTTACTATACCTTAGAAAAATAAAACTGACTAAACTACTGGAGTAAATAGATATTATAAATTTACACAATATACAGAATGATATAAATAGAATTAACCTTTTTTGATTTCAGCAATCTTAGCTTTCCAAAGCTTAGGACCTTGCTGATGCGCTGAAACACCAAGAGAGTCTACAGCAACAGTTACTGGCATATCCTCTACTTCAAACTCATAGATAGCTTCCATACCAAGATCTTCAAAAGCAACAACCTCCGCTTTCTTGATTGATTTAGAGATTAGGTAAGCAGCCCCACCAACTCCCATAAAATAAACAGCCTTGTTTTTCGCAATAGAGTCAATAGTAGCCTGACCTCTTTCTGATTTACCAATCATACCGGCAATACCAGCTTTTTCTAACATAAATGGTGTAAATTTATCCATACGCGTAGCTGTAGTAGGACCAGCAGGACCAACCACCTCATCACCAACTGGATCAACTGGACCTACATAATAGATAAATCTACCTTTAAGATCTACAGGGAACTCTTCACCCGCATTATACATATCCTGTAAACGCTTATGTGCTGCATCACGACCAGTCAAGATCTTACCTGTCAATAAAACATTATCGCCAGATCTAAGAGCTTCGATTTCATCTTTAGTAACTGTATCAAGATTGATTTTCTTAACATCATCATTTTGTGCTTGCTCGATTACTGGCCAATCTTCGATCTTAGGTGCTGGCAAATCAACAGCTCCAAAACCATCTAATGTGAAATGCACATGACGAGTAGCCGCACAATTAGGAATAAGAGCTACAGGCTTACATGCTGCGTGAGTTGGGTATTCATTAATCTTAACATCAAGTACAGTTGTCAAACCACCAAGACCTTGAGCACCTATACCAAGATCATTGACACGATTATAAATATCTAATCTTAGTTGCTCAGTCTCATTTTGAGGACCATTTTTGATGATATCTTGCATATTAATCTCATCACCTAGAGACTCTTTTGCAAGAAGCATAGCTTTCTCAGCTGTACCACCAATTCCAATACCAATAATTCCTGGAGGACACCAACCTGCTCCCATTTGTGGAAGCATCTCTTCTACCCAATCGATAATGCTATCACTAGGATTAAGCACTTTAAATTTTGACTTAAACTCAGATCCGCCACCTTTTGCAGCGATATCAATCTCAATCTTATCACCATGGACCAAGTCAATGTGTACAATTGCTGGCGTATTATCTTTTGTGTTTTTTCTAGCCCCATGAGGTGGGAAAACCATAGAAGCTCTCAAAGGGTTATGTGGATCATTATAACCACGACGCACACCTTCATTAACAAGCTCTGTAATTGTTCTATCAGTTTTATCAAGCTTAGCATCCATACCAACTTTTACGAACGCACACACCATACCTGTATCTTGACAGATTGGACGCTTACCCATAGCAGACATTCTTGAATTAATAAGAATCTGTGCCATCGCGTCTTTTGCTGGCTTTGACTCCTCACGTTGGTACGCTTCATACATTGCATCAATAAAATCTTTCGGGTGATAATATGAAATATACTGCAATGCTTCTGCAACACTATTTATTAGATCTTCTGTCTTGATAACAGCCATTAGCTAATCCTCTTGTTTTTAAATACAATATTCATCCTTATTATACCAATATTAGCGAATATTTTTTAAGTTTATAATCTTATTATATCCATTTGCTATAGTTCTTAAAGCAACCAAGCAAGCCTCAAATATTTATGATTAACACATATGAGAAACTACTTACACAAAAAAACACCAAGCCAACGATAACTCCATTAATAACTTTATCTTTTTTAGATTTAAGTGTTCCTTTCCTAACACTATGCTTATACAGAGCCCTAACAACTACAACAGTAACTATCAAACCAATTAAAATTGCAACCACACTAGCCAATAACATAATAATTACACATCCACGTAATTTACTCTTTGCTTAAACCACTTATCCACCAATTTCTTTTTTAGATGTGGATATTCACTTTCCACTATAGCTGTAGCACTAGATATTCTATCATAATTATCATAATACTCATTTATATCAAAAGTCTTAAATGTTGAGACCCCTGATTGCTCTTTGCCTAAAATATCCCCCGCTCCGCGTATCTCGAGATCTTTCTCAGCCAAATAAAAACCATCTTGCGACTCTCTTACAAGCGATAGTCTCTTCTTGCCAACTTCGCTTATCCTATCACTATAAAGCAGTATACAATAACTCTCCTTTGCCCCTCTACCAACTCTTCCTCTTAGCTGATGAAGCTGAGATATACCCAATCTTTCGGCATTATCAATAATCATAATACTTGCATTTGGCACATCTACTCCAACCTCAATCACTGTAGTAGCAACTAATACCGAGTATTTTTTGGCTTTAAAATCATTCATCTCTTGTATTTTATCTTTTGACTTCATACTGCCATATACAAGACCTACATTTTCCTGTCCTAAAGCTTCTGCTAGTTCTTTATGTAAAGTTTTAACATCTTGCAAAAAGTCCATATTTTCAGACTCTTCAACCAAAGGACAAACCCAATATACTTGTTCACCACGAGATACTGCTTCTTTAACTTTACCTATCAAACTTTGTTTTTTAGCCCTATTTAAAACTGTTGTTACTATAGGTTTACGATTAGGTGGTAACTCATCAAGTATTGATAATTGCAAATTCCCATATAGAGTCATTGCTAGAGTCCTAGGAATAGGTGTGGCTGAAATTATTAGCTGATGAGGTGCCAAATTCTTATCATTTAGAGATGATTTATTAATTAAAGCTAAACGCTGCTCAACACCGAACCTATGTTGCTCATCGACAACAACCAAACCCAAATTACAATACTCAACACGCTCTTGAAACACAGCATGAGTTCCGACAATAACACAATCTTTTTTAGATTTAATAACTTCTAAACTTTTTCTAGTTTGCTTTGCAGTTAATTTACCTAATAGTGGCACAACCTCAATATCGAAATCTGCCATATATGATGCAAAAAAACTATAATGTTGCTCAGCCAAAATCTCTGTAGGTGCCATCACAACTGCTTGATATCCAGACTTAACCGCAATATATACAGCCATAGCAGCCACAATTGTTTTACCCGCTCCAACATCACCTTGCAGAAGCCTTATCATAGCATTTGATTGACTTATATCCGCTAAAATCTCTGTGATTGTACGTTGCTGAGCCTGAGTCAATTGATACGGTAGCTTTTTATAAAATTCATTTTGCTGAGACTTTTCTAAAGACAATCTTGGAGCACTACTATTTGTTATGCTTTTACGAATACTCTCCTCAGCAAGTTTGTAGGCAAGCATTTCTTCAAACTTTATAGAAGATCTAGCAATATTTATAAGTTTGTTATCTATAGAATCTGTAAGAGCATGGACATAATACAGGGCATCATTAAAACTCATCAAACCAAATCCACGCAATAGCTGTCTTGGTAAGATATCTGCAACACTTTTATTCTTAATGCAAGATAAAACTATTCTAGACACTAATTTATCAGAGACCTTTTTCAAGCGATAAACTGGTGAAAATTCTTTTTTGATAGCACACTCACCATCTTTTATAACCGCCCATTCTGGATGAACCATTTGTGGATTCAAAGATAAATCGACTTTGCCATAACAGCGCACATATTCAGCATTTTCAAGCGCAACTATTTGATTAGGGTAAAATTCAAACATCACAATAGTGCAAATTCCAGTCTCATCATTTACTATAAAGCGTAAAAATTTCTTACCAAACTTCTTGTATGTTAAATTGGTTACTCTACCCTCGACAAGATACTTCTTATCTGCCACCAAAGAATTTATTGAGCTTACAAAACGAGTATCTTTGTACTCTTTAGGGAAAATTGTCAAAAGGTCATCCGGATTATACAGATTATATTTAGCTAGCGCTTTAATAGTTGCCTCACCGACACCTTTGACTTCATTAAATTGCATAAACTTTTAAACCAGAAAGTCGACTGAATTGAATTTTAACATCTCAAAAGTCAAATTAACAATTCAATTGCTAATACAATCATTTATTGTTAAATTTGAATAATCTATTTATAACTAAAAGCATAAATATTATGAAACAAAAAGTTTTTATTGCGATTTCAATTGCATTAATTTTAGGATTAACAGCCTGTGGTCAGACTGGTGCTTTATACTTACCAGATGAAAAAAATGTAAGCTCCGGTTCTACGATTGCTACTTCAGGCTCTAGCATGATGAATAAATCCAAACAACAAAACTCATCATCAAACAATGCAAATGACAAAATAGATTATGACCCGAGCACTCCATCAAGATACATTAACCCAACTACTGCTCAAGCCTATGAAGGAGAAGGCAACTTTAATTACAATAGTAATATTTTAGACTCGGAGCAAGCCGGTGGAACTCCTATAGTATAACCTCAAAAGCTATTATGCGTAGATAAAACAATAAAACTTATTCATATTACTGGTTTACTTTTTAGACAAAAAATAATAAAATCTTCGAGATATTGTATAAAAATAATAAATAAATTTGCCCAGGGAGGGTTTCTAGATGTCTAAAGTTTGTATAGTTACAGGTAAAAGACCTGCTACTGGTAATAATGTTTCTCACGCACAAAACAAAACAAGAAGAAGGTTTTTACCTAATCTTCATACTCATAGATTTTGGGTTGAAAGTGAAAATAAATATATCAAACTAAAAGTTAGCTCAAAAGGTATGAGAATTATTGATAAAAAAGGTATCGATGCTGTTCTTAGTGATCTTAGAGCTCAAGGCCACAAAATTTAATCAAAGTTTTTTATAAAAAGGAATAAAAAAATGAGAGAAAAAATTAGATTAGTTTCTTCTGCTAAAACTGGACACTTCTATACTACTACTAAAAACAAAAGAGAAATGCCAAACAAGATGGAAATCAAAAAATTTGATCCTGTTGTTCGTAAGCACGTAATGTATAAAGAAGCTAAAATCAAATAAGATACATTCTTAAACTTTAAGGCCTTACACATGAAGCAAGCTTTTCATTTTAAAGGTGGTAACTATACTATCAGTGCCATTAACATTAATGTAACTGAAATTACACAGATTGAGAGTTTACTAAACTCTAAGCTTTCGCAGTCACCCTCTTTTTTCCAAAACACTCCTTTTGCGATTGATATTCGCGATATAGATAAAAGTGAAAAGTGCACTATCAACTTCTTAGAAAAAGTTATTGAATCATTCAAAGCTAACGGTATGGTTCCTATAGGTTTTGTAGTTGATAATAAAGAAATAAAAACTCAACTAGCTAAAGCTGGGCATAACATACTTAAAGGCGGGAAAGCTAAAGATGCAAACGCCGAGGATGAAAAACAATCTTATTCAACAAAAATAATCACTTCTCCTGTTCGTACTGGTCAATCGATCAATGCTCGTGATGCTGACGTAATTGTTACTGCAAATGTTAACAATGGTGCCGAAATCATTGCTGATGGTAGCATCATTGTATATGGTAGAGTTGGTGGTAGAGTAATTGCTGGTAGCTCAGGGAATAAAGATGCTAAAATAGTATGTAAGGACTTAAAAGCAGAGTTAGTATCTATTGCAGGTAAATATGTTACACTTAATAATGAAAGTATACCTGTTGACAGTTCTAAAACTGATGGATATATAGTGTACTTACAAGATGACAAAATCCATATAGAAGGTTTTTAAAATTTTTAATAAGAGGCTTAAGCTAAAATGAGTGAAAAAAAGCAAGGTAAGGTTTTCGTAGTTACTTCAGGTAAAGGCGGTGTTGGCAAAACAACTTCGAGTGCAGCTATTGCATATGCTTTTGCAAAAAGAAACCTTAAAACAGTTGTTATTGATTTCGACGTTGGTTTAAGAAACCTCGACCTTATTATGGGTTGTGAAAGAAGAGTCGTTTATGACTTGATAAATGTTGTAAGAGAAGAAGCCACTATAAATCAGGCTATTATTAAAGATAAAAGAATAGATAATCTTTATCTTATTCCTGCCTCCCAAACTAGAGATAAAGATGCTTTGACAGAAGAAGGGGTTGATAAACTTATTGAAGAATTAAAAAATTCTTTTGATATCATTATATGCGACTCTCCTGCTGGTATTGAGAAAGGTTCTCTAATGGCTATGAGATGCGCTGATGCGGCAATCATAGTAACCAATCCTGAAGTTTCATCTGTAAGAGACTCTGATAGAATATTAGGAATGTTATCAAGTAAAACTCTGAAGGCTCAAAAAGAAGGCGAATTTAAAGAAATCCATTTACTTCTTAATAGATATGATTCAGCTAGAGCAAAGGCAGGAGCTATGCTAAAAGCTGAGGATGTTAGCGAAATATTATATACACCCATCGTAGGAATAATTCCTGAATCTAAAGATATTCTTGAAGCTTCAAACAGTGGGCATCCAATTACTCATCTTAATGATACCATAGCTGCCAAAGCATTCTTTGATGCTGTTGATAGAATTCTTGGTAAAGAGATTCCAATGAGATACACTGAGCAAAAAACTGGCTTCTTTAAAAAATTAATAGGTAAATCGTAATATGTTGGCTAAACTTTTTGGATTAGGTAAAAAACAACAAAGTGCTTCTTTAGCAAAAGAAAGGCTTCAAATCATTGTTGCTCATCAAAGAAATGAACTACATCCAAGATCTTCAAAAATCAGTAGTCACTTACTTGCTGAACTTAAAGATGAAATCATTGAAGTTGTTAAGAAATATGTTGCTTTATCTGAAGATAATATTCGTGATATTGATATAAAAGTTGAAGATAGTAGCAAAAATTCAATAATTGAAGTTAATATCCCATTCAATTAATTATCATTTATAATAATGAACAACATTGAATTCAAAAATGTCTCCTTCTACAGAGGTGAACGCTGTATCTATAATGATATCACATTCTCGATCCCCACAGATAAAATAACAACTGTTCTGGGTCCATCAGGAGCTGGCAAAACTACCATATTGCAACTTATTGCTGGATTAATTAAACCTGATCTTGGCGAGATACATATCGCTAATAACATCATTAAAAAAAATACCAAAGAAAAGCAGCTTGCTCAACTACGTAAGAAGATGGGCTTTCTTTTTCAATCTGGTGCACTTTTTACTCATCTAAGTGTATATGATAACATCGCATTTCCTTTACGAAAAAATACCAACCTAAGCGAAGAATTGATTAGAAATATCGTTTTACTCAAACTCCAAGCAGTTAGATTAGCTCATACTATTGATATGATGCCCAGTGAACTATCTGGAGGAATGGCACGCAGAGTCGCATTAGCAAGATCCATAGCGATGGATCCAGATATTATGATGTATGATGAGCCATTTACAGGTCAAGATCCCGCTTCTTTTAACAAGTTGTTAGAGCTTATTTCAACACTAAATGAATCATTAGGAATGACTTCTTTAATTGTCTCACATGATATACAAGAATCATTGAGCATTTCTGATCACATTATCATAGTCGGCAACAAAAAAGTCATAGCCAGCGATACTCCTGAAAATATAAAGAATAGTAAAGATAAACAAATACAAGATTTTTTGGCTGGTAGGCCTCTAGAGAATAACAGTAAAAACTCTGTAGATAAAAACTTCTTTTATAAAGAAATTTTGAGGTAATTATGTCAGTTTTTAATAATATATATAAACTTACAATTTCACTGATATATAGTTTTTTAAAATCTATTGATCTTGTGTTAAGAATAGTTTTTAGTAAATTAAGCATAAGAGATTGCATAACTCAGATAAAAGCAGTTGGCGTTAACTCTGTTATTATCATAGTGACATCTGGGATTTTTATAGGATTAGTATTAAGCCTACAAGGTTATTACACATTGTCAAAATTTGGAGCTCACTCGCTACTAGGTGTGATGGTTGCATTAAGTGTTCTAAGAGAACTGGGGCCTGTAGTTACAGCAATGCTTTTTGCTGGACGCGCTTGCAGCTCAATCACATCTGAAATAGGGCTAATGAAGGCTACAGATCAAATTAATAGCCTAAAGGTTATGAATGTTAATCCAATTAGCTTTATATTATCTACAAGATTCTGGGCATGTGTAATTAGTGGACCAATCTTAGCTCTTATCTTTGCAACAGTTGCAATACTTGCTGGGTTTGTACTCGCAGAAGCTGGGTTAGGGATAAGTTATGGAGAGTTCTGGAGTAATATCCAATCATCTGTCACAATCTCAGATATTACAAATGGCATTATTAAAAGTTTGGTTTTTGCATTCATAACTGCATGGATAGCATTATACCAAGGTTATTATTGTACTGCTGATTCAAACGGTATAGCTAAAGCTACTACAAAGACAGTCGTGTATTGCTGTATGAGTGTCTTAGGTGCAGATTTAATTTTAACATCAATCATGTTTGGGGGAATTTAATGAGGAATAAGCATTTTGAAACCTCTGTAGGGATTTTTATCATTATAGGCGTTTTATGCCTTATATTTTTAACATTCAAAGTAAGTGGAACCTCTTTTAAGTCCTTTGGGTCAAATGAATATACAATTGAAGCAGATTTTAAGAACGTAGGATCTCTACGCACAAATGCTTCTGTAAAAATTGCTGGTGTAGAAGTAGGTAGAGTGACAAAAATTTCATTAGAAAAAACCTATAATGGCTTTATGGCAGCAGTCTCTATAGCAATAAATAGCGATAAGAAAATTCCTGCTAACTACTCTGCTGCAATAGCAATGTCAGGCATTTTAGGAGATAATTATGTTGCACTAACTCCACCTAGTGAAGATATAATGTCTATAGCGGGTATTGGTGATACTGAGAGCAACTCCGAGCAAGATAAGTATCTACACCAAGGTAGCGTGATAGAGCTAGAAAATACACAATCTGCTTTAGATCTAGGATCATTAATAAATACCTTTGTCGCAGGAAAGGATGACGACAAAGGTAAGTGATAAGATTTGCTACTTTTAAATATATTATTTTTGTATTAAAATCTATGCTCGTAAATTAAATCTAGGAAAACTGAATATGCTACGTAAAATTTCAATTTTATTTATAATTATGGTATTAACTATATCAAGTGCTTGGGCTATAGAAAATCCAGTTGATATGCTCAACAGAACTATAGTACAAACTCAAGATAAGCTAATCAAAAATGCTGATGAATACAAACAAGACCCATATAAATTATTGCGTCTTGTTGATGCAGAAATTATTCCAATAGTTGCACCTAAAGTGATTGCACAACTTGTAGTTGGTACTCCAAAATGGAAACAAGCGACTCCAGAGGAACAAAAACAATTTATACGTTCGGCAACTGAAATGTTAGCATTTATGTATGCTAAAAATGTTGCCTACGCTGGAAAATATAGATTGACATTATTCCCATTCAATAAGGATGATAATAGCTGGGAGAAAAAACCTATAGTTGTTGTAAATGGTAAAATTACTAACATTGATAACAATCAAAGCTCAGACTTTGCAGTGAAAATGTTCCAAAAAGATAATCAATGGCATATATATGACTTTGATGTTGCTGGTGTAAGTATTCTAAGAACATATCAACAACAATTTGCAGCCTACAAAACTGTTCCAGAGATGACAGAAGCTGCTCAAAAAGTTACTCAAAAAATCAAAGAAAAAACATATCCGAAACTTTTAGATAAGAACTATAATCTTCAAAGTATAGAATGATAAAGATAAATAATAATAAATGGATTATAGAATCAGAACTGACACTAAAAACAGTTTCTCAACTCTATAAAACATATAAAAAAGAACTAACTAAGCTAGGTGACATATGGATTATTGATTTTTCAAAATGTAAAAAAATCGATAGCTCAGGTTTATCACTAATAATTGAATATATAAAATGTGCTAAAAAAAATAATATACAACTAAAGCTAGAAAATATTGATCAAAAAACACTTTCTTTAGCGAAGGTTCATGGTGCAAATACTATATTAGAAGAATACATAATTTAGTAATATTGGGAGAAAATATGACAAAAGAACAACTTAAAGATATTTTAGAAAATTCACTAACAAACTGTAACGCCGATATTCAAAGTGATGATAATGTACATTTTTCAGCTACTATAATTGCTGATGATTTTAACGATATGAAAAGCAAAGTTAAAAGACAGCAATTGGTATACTCTAAAATAAACGAGTACATCCTTTCTGGTGAACTTCATGCTATAGCAATGAAAACTATCGCTACTAATGAAGTTAAATAATTACTACACACCATAGCATTGAATCAAAACCAATATTTCTTATACTTGAGTCATTCTTTAAATCATACAAAAATATAAAATGATCATGAATCGCGCATAGGTGATAATGAACTTATTATTCTAGCAGCTTCCTCAACATCAAACTACTATAAAAATTTAAGACAGAAATAATGTAGTAATTAATACTTATCAGATAACAACTACTCATCAAGATTAAAAACGAATATATCTAGTTCTTTACCTAATATTAAAATCTCGGAGATAATCACTTCATACTGGCTAATACTTATGATAAGGATTTTAGCTCCGCATTTGGTTTGTACGTAAATATACTAGTTACAAAGCACAACATATATCTTACACAATGTCATATAGACAGTGACATTATTGCTATTAGCCAGTTAAGTAAAATCACTTCAAAAAATATAATTCCTATTGATTGCTCTTATATCTGTGAGCTAGGTACGTCGTTAGATGTATAGTCTCTATAACTAAGAAATGAAAATAAAGATAGATTTATAATTTTTTTAAAAGAATGTAACAACTTAGCCTTGTTCAGCAAGAGTTTGTAAAGTAGCTGCTGGAGAATCTGCGTCTCCTGGTAAGTCAGCTTTAGCATCATTAATCTGAGTCTGAAGTTTTTCTGACTCAGTTTCTATAGTGTCATCTTTATCCATATGAGCTAAGTCAAGAGCACTACTATCTTTTGAATAGGTCTGATCAAATGCTTCTTGAACTTGAGTAGCTTTATTAATAGTTCCTATATTACTCTTGAATATTGCTGGAGGTTCTGAAGACTTAGCAGCTGCTGAACCAGTCGTAGCAATTTTGCCTTCTATATTATCATTATCCATTCCTAATACACCAAGTACTGCCATATCTGTCTGAAGTGCTGCATCATCTTTACGTAGTTCTTGCTTAAGCACTTTAGCTATACCATAGTCATAGCTTTGCAAATAAGCATTTCTCATTGCTATATATGGATCTACTGATACCTCTTTCAAATTCGAATAAGAAGGCAAGTATGATACACCTTGGTTTACATAATATGTACCAGTAGTACCAACACTCACACCCCAAGAAATAGCTGGTGCTACAGGTGCGAAGAAAAATATATACGTCAATGGATTAAATAATGCATCTACACCTGTTGTAACGTCTTCTAAAGTACCTGGTCCAATCAAAGGCCATACGACATAAGGAGATGCCTCATTATCATCATATACACCCCACTTATGTAGAGTAACTGCAAACTTCTGGTGATATCTCATTGGCTTATTAAACCAACTATCAGCGACATCAAAATAACCTACAAGCCCTAAAGTCGTATTTGTTAAGAACCTTACACTATCATCACCAGCATAACTTAATTCACCTTGGAATAAATCGTTAACAATTCTCGCAGGCTCTGCTAAGTTTTGGAATATATTAAATATACCACTCTTGAACGAATCTGGAACAGTAGCATCATAAGCATTTGCTGCTGGAGTTAATGTCTCATAAGCTTTATCATTAAAAGCATACATTGATCGATTATAGTTCTCAAAAGGATCACGATTATCTTTAGTTGCTTTCATGCTGGAACAACTACCCAAAGTCATCCCAATAACTGACAATATTAAAATGTTCTTAACATTTGATTTCATTAAAGTTTAGTCTCTTATTTCAGGTTGGCAAAAATATACAAACCCTATTATAGTAAATTAGTATCAAAAACTCTAATAAAAATTTTCTTAGATACTATATCTTTGATATTATTTAAAAAGTATATATCGAATAAAAAATACTAAGCATGAGCAATATAGATAATAATGAAGTTGATAAATTTTCTCGTTTAGCCAGTGATTGGTGGAATCCAAATGGAAAATTAAAAACCCTACACCAAGTAAACCCTTTAAGATTAGAATTTATCAAAAAACATATAGACTTAGATGATAAGAAAATTATTGATATAGGTTGTGGTGGTGGAATTCTAACAGAATCATTAAAAAAACAAACTAATAATACCTATGGATTAGATGCTTCTTCACAAGCTATTAGTGTAGCTAAGGAGCATGCAAAGCTAAGTAATCTTGAGATAGAGTATATAAATTCCACTATTGAAGATTTTGTTACTAACAGTAATACTCAATTTGATGTTGTAACTTGTATGGAAATGTTGGAACATGTTCCAGACCCTGAAAGTATTATTGCTTCTATTTCAAAACTTATCAAAAAAGATGGATTATTCTTTGCATCAACATTAAATAGAAATCTTAAGTCATATTTATTATCTATAGTTGCTGCCGAACACATCTTAAAAATGGTACCTCAGGGAACACACCAATACACTAAATTTATTAAACCTTATGAACTTATAAAAACAGCCGAAAAATATGGTTTTAGTGCCATCGAAATAATCGGTGTACACTATAATCCAATCACTGATAGCTTTAAGCTTGGTAAGGATACCGATGTTAATTATATTGTCGCATTCAAAAAGGTATAAATATGCAATACAACTACTTTAACTATCCTAATGAAAAGCTTCCCCCATATGGATCGGTAGTTTACTTTGCATATCGTAAACTTAGTACAAGAAAACAAGAGATTCTTTATCTCCTTGATCAAATAAAGTCTCAAATAATTTCATGCACCGAGCTATACAATAATATTGAGATTGCTAATGAAAAAATGAATTGGTGGCTAAAAGAAGTAAATAACTTAAATAATGATAAAAGTATTTCATCTCCTCAACTAAAAAAATTAGCTGAAGTTTTTGATGCTAAAACTCTATACAAGCATTTAGCAGATGATATAAGTATATCTATAGATAATAGTAGTGCTACAGAAAGAAATTTTACGTGCCATATATCTAATAATTTCCTAGGTATAGAAACTTTGAAAATGATGTATCTGAATGATTTTGCAGCAACTGATGAATCTTTGATTAAACAAGTTAATATTAATAATGAGATAATAAGACATATTTTCTGTATGCCTAAACATTTTTATAATCAGATCTCGTTTAATAATAAGATCACACCTACTATTTCTAATGAAGATTTTAGAAATATAGCTAATCAATGGTTACAACATTACAAAAAGATAAGCCTGAACAAAAAGCTTAAGCCATTAGAGAAAATCAACAATATCCATTATAAAATGGTAAAAAAATATATTAAGAAAGTTGATAGCCCCTTCAAAGAAACATTACATTTCTCTCCATTAAATTTACTATTTTACTCGATTTAAGGATAAGCAGATGATGCATAGATATAAACTACTTGTATTCTTTTCATACTTACTTAGCATAAATCTAGCAACTGCAGTGCCATCACCTACCCTTACACGGGATCCATAGAACAACCGGACTTCAAGTATGATAAAAATCTAAGCCCCTATGTTAGTAACTATGGTCCACTCTATAATCAACAATATCAACCTATTAAAACAAACTCTTCTCCTTATCAAGTCAACCTTCAAGGTCAAAATAGTCCAGCAGGATTTTATACTGGTATTAGCAAAAACTTTACCTTCTAATTTTTCAGTTTAACAAATAACTCTATTGCTAAATAGCTCGATTAGAGTGTATATTCTAAATTACCTGTGTATTTTTTAAAAATAGGAAAACTTATAATGGGGACGATTAATTCGAAGAAAATATCACTGCTGAGTGCTGTACTTATTGGAGTGACATCCATGGTTGGCTCAGGATGGCTATTTAGTGCCCAGCTTACAGCAAAAGCAGCTGGGAACTGGGCATTTTTGGCATGGGTACTAGCATCAATTGTGATTATGATGGTTGGACTATGTCTAGCAAAAGTTGTTTCGGTCTTCCCGGTAAGAGGAGCTACTACAAGATCTAGCGCCCTTTCTCATAACAGCTTATTCGCAATGCCTTTTGCATTTGCCAACTGGTTTGGTGTTGTAGTTATGATCTCCACAGAGGCGCAAGCAACTACCCAATATTTGGCCGGGCTAAAAAGTTTTAGCTGGTTAATGAATGGTGGTGTTATCTCAACTTATGGGATAATACTATCTTTATTTATCCTTTTTCTTTACCTAATTATTAATTTTTATGGTGTAAAACTCCTATCTAGTGTTAATAATGGTATAACCATATTCAAGATGACTGTGCCCGCGCTTATAGTCGTTATATTTATTGTTTACGCGTTTACACATAGTGGTGAACATCATAGCCTATTATCTCCAGAGATACCTAATAATAACTTTACAGCTTATAATGCTCTTACTGCAATTGTCGCAGGTGGACTTGTGTATACATTCAATGGTTTCCAGATAGTAGTTGCTTATAGTAGTGAAATCAAAAACCCATCTAGAAATGTTCCTATAGCAATAATACTATCGCTAACAATAGTTTTAATACTTTATATTGCTTTACAATATGCCTTTATGGAAGCTGTACCGCATAGCTACCTTATTGAAAAAGGTGGTTGGGCAGGACTAGATTTCGAGTCTCCTTTACTACAAGTTGCAACAATGATAGGACTAGGATATATTGCCGTACTATTAATCATCGATAGTATTGTTAGCCCTTCTGCAACTGGATATAGTTATCTTGGTGCTTCTTCTAGAATGTTATATGCGATGTCTGCTGAAGGTCAAATGCCAAGATTTTTTGCTAAAATAAATCAAAAAGTTAATATTTCGAGAAGATCACTTATTGCTAACTTTATTTTATGTGCAATCTTCTTGATGTTTGCTGATAACTGGGCTGCTTTGATGCTATTTGTCACAGGTTTCAATATTATTGGTTATATGGCAGCCCCTGTTAGTATGGGTGCTATTGCTCCTAAATTAAGAATATTTGGTCTAGTTGTATTTGTACTTTTAACACTCCTATTAAATACTGTTGATATTTTATCTAATATTTATCTCGGCGTGATCCTCGCTGTACTAGTTATTATATTCTGCTTTTTTGAATATAAACGTGTCGGCATCAAAACTCTAATGATACTAGTACTTCCTTTTATAATATTTATATGTGCTACAGCTCCTGTAGAAAACTATATAATTAATGCAATTGCTGGGGCTATATTCTATATTGTAGTTACTGATAAGCGTTATGTGGCATATTGTAAAGAAACTGCTAATAAAGATAATATTGTTGAAGATTAAAATATCTCAATTATTTGACCCAAATCTCTTTTCCTCTAACTTGTTATAATCAAATATTTTAGCTAAACTCTAGATCAAATTGATATTTTGAATAGCTAAAAATGTTAGTAGATAAGCTAATTAACCTTAAAACTGCTACAGATATAGTTAATAATAATAAACACTGCTCTTTTGGTTATGCCATAAAAAATGCTAAAGGACAAGTAATAACTTGTAATCACATGTTCTTAAAGTCGACAGGAGTAGCTAGTCTAAAAGAATTGCAAGGCCTGTCAGATCAAGATATAGAATTGTGGAAAGATGATGTATATGATTATGCTATTGGAGAGAAAATATCAATTGATTCGAAATCGTACTATCTCTCAACCGAGTCACTAGCAAATCAAACAAGTATTGAACCAATAACAATTCTAACAGAGAAAATACCATTTTATGATGAGGATGGTAAAAACTATATTTTGGTCAGAATTAAGATTCTAAAAGATAATGATTTAATTAAATGTAGAATTTATACACTCAACGATGTACCAATAATTGAGTTTAAATATTATTTTGAAACACTTAAATTCACAGCTAAAGAATACCAGACTCTTAAGTATCTAATTGAGCATAATCTAGAATATAATCAAATAGCAAAACTGATGAATTATACACCAAGCTCAATAAAAGCCTGTATTTCAAAGATGTACGATAATCTTAATATATATTCAAAAGATTATAGAAAACTAAATTTTTTACGCTCACTATTAAAGTACATGTTCCTGCCAGAGCTAAATAGAGAAATTTCAAAAATTATAAGATTTTGATAAAATGTGACTGAAAAATTACGAATTATACACATAAATATTTTATAATTGATCTCTCAAGTGCTTATTTCGCCAATAAACAAAAAGCATGAATAATGAGCAAACAAATAAGAATCCACATAAATATAATCCTGCATAAGTCAATGAATCGATACTTATCAAATTCTTCGGCATGACAAATCCTGCTATCATAGCAACTAGGATACCTAAAATACCCATAATACATAAACTATAAAAAATCAGCTCATTGTGTATAATAGTTTTTTTAGCTGTTTTTCTAAGTCGTAACGCTGCTAAAAACATCAAAATATACATAGTCAAATATACTTCTGTATTAAGTGATATTAACACCCAATAAAAAGAATTCATATTATTCACCATAGTTATCATCAATGATAATCCAATAACAACTAACCCTTGTACATATAAAATATTACTAGGAACGCCATAGCTGTTATTAGTAGAAAATCTCTTTGGTAAGTAGCCTCTTTCAGCAGCTTGGCGCAAACTCACAGCAGGACTTAAAGCCCAACTGATAGCCGAGCCAAATGCTCCTAAAACTAAGCCAATACTAATCAAAGGCATTGCAGCTGATAAGCCTAGTCTTTCAAAACCAATCTTAAAAGTCTCAAAAAGACCATTGTATAAACTTATAGAACCAGCTGGAATTAGAAAAGCTATAGTCAAAGCTCCCAAAAACATCATTAATACAATAAATACTACTGCTAAGAAAATTGCTCTAGTAAATGTTTTCTGAGGATCTTTTAGCATCGGAACATATACTGAACATAACTCTATCCCCAAAAAAGAAATAATAACTACCGTTAATGCAGATATATCTTTCAGTGCTGATAGATTAAATGATATCTGGGATATTTTGAGCTCTAGAGGATATCCTTTAACCAACCAAAAACCAAGAAATATAAAAAGTACCAAAACAGGAATTACTACTCCAAGAATCATACATATAAACGATACTACCGCAGATTCTTTGACACCAAAATGATTAACAACCATTATTAACAAATACAAAGTTACCATAATACTAGCAATAGCTAGAGGACTCACGAAACCAAACACAGAACATATAGTGGATGACATAAATAGCAAACTAGCAGGAAACCAGATTACATTACTACTCCATTGTGCCCAAATTGCAAACATACCGGCATTATCACTAATACCCTTTGAACACCACTGAAAGATTCCATTTTGATGTTGATCAGCAAAGTTTGCACTAAGCTCAGCTGAAATAAATGCTACAGGTATAAGAAAAAATACAACACCAATTATAAAAAATAATGGTAAATACTCGCCAAATACAGCTAAAGAAGGCAAATTTCTCACAGAATCTACTGATATAATTATCAAACCTGTTAACATTAATAAAGATAGATTATTTTTCATCAACATTGATCTTTTATGAATTTAAGTCCTATAGTAGAAATAAATAGCAAATTAGTAAAGTCAAATATTGAGTATCTTCGTAATAAAAATCCTCACTCAAAAACAATGTTTATCGTCAAAGCTAATGCTTATGGTGTAGGCATAGAAAACATCTATAAGGTAACTAATGATTTAGTTGATGCTTATGGCATAGCTCGTATAGAAGAGTATTATGTTCTAAAGAATTTGGGCTGTACAAAAGATATAGTTTTCCTAAGTGGCATATATGCAGAATGCTTTAACTTTAAGATACCTAAAAATGTTATTCCTATACTTGGTAATGAATTACTAATCAAAGACTATATAAAATATGAAGATAATAAATCGAAACAAGTTATGCTTGATTTTGATTGTGGTATGGGAAGATTTGGTTTTTATAGAGATGACTTTATAAAACATCTTGATATGCTAAAAAGTTTCGGATTTTCAAACATAATATTATTCTCACATATTCCAACTGGCTATAATGGCTATGATAGATCTAAAAAATATATTGATAAAATTCTTTCGTTAGCTGAAGAAACCAAACTTAAATATACTTTTTCTAACTCACCAGTTTCTCTTTTTGATACTGATTTTCAACAAGAGTATATCCGTTCTAGCTCGGCAGTATTAGGCTATGATCAAGAACCTAAAGAAATCAAGTTTAGTTTATCTCTTAAAGCTTGTATTATCTCTATCAGAGATATCCCCAAAGGAGAATATATAAGCTATGGTAATGAATATTTCTGTAATAAAGATACGACTATAGCTATTTTAAATATTGGCTATGCCGATGGACTAGGTTGTGAAATTCATCATGACTCATATCTACTTATCAATGCTACTAAGTGCTCTATCCTATCAATAAATATGGATTATTTATACGTAGATATATCAGCTATTAAACATCAGCTAAAAATGCTTGATATGATTGAACTATTTGGACCTAATAGCCTAAGCTTAGAACAACATGCCAATATGTACAATATAACTAAAGATGAAGCACTCACCAAGCTTAATGCTCTAAGAGTAAGAAAGGTAGTACGATAAAAGAATGTAAATTCGAAGTTTTATATATTTAAGAAACATTAAATGATAGCTGAATGTTCGGCGTAATATAGATAATTCACTCCAGAGAACAGCCGTAGATTTTTGATTTGAATTATAAAATAATTAGAATTCATTTGTCAATTTTTAACAAGCCCTATCAAATTCTAACATACCCGCACACCGATTACTTAATATATAATTAATCACAACTCAAATAAAAAATATTTGAGCGAAATAAGTAATAATAACTACTTAATAATTACTAAATAATCTTAAAATTTATAAGGATATTGAAAATGAATAATAAGATAAAAGTCTTATCAGCATTTACCTTAACTTTAATGGGATCTTTAGCTTTTGCTAATTGCAAACTAGAAGATGTACAAAAAGGTTGGACAGGTAAAATAACTTTTAGCTGCGATAAAAATACGAATCTAGAGGAAAATCCTATCTCATTTAAATTGAGCAATGGTGTAGAAGTTGGAAGTATCTGGGGTATCGGCAATGCTAGCATGACCCTGTCAAATGGAGGTGTTATATCCATTACTTCTAAACAATGGAGTGGTCAGCCAACTATTGTTACAGCGGGTAGTACTGCAAGCTTCAGCTTCTCTCCAAGCGCTCCTGTATTTAATGTTGAAAGCTTTTCAGTTGGCAATGGTAGTAGTGATGACCCTGTAGATCCTACAGATCCAGAGGATCCTGTTGATCCAGTCGACCCTGTTGACCCTGTAGATCCGATTGATCCTCCAAGTGGAGATTATGAGAGCTATGTTGCTGGTACAAAATATGAAAGTGGTACTATAGTCTCTGCTGATGGTAAATTATACAAATGTAAAACTGGTGTCGCTGCTTGGTGCTCAAGCGCTGCTGGGTGGGCTTATGCTCCAGGCTCTGGTACTGCTTGGGAGACTGCTTGGGATTTATACGATCCTAGCAATCCTGATGAGCCGATTGATCCTACAGATCCTACAGACCCTGATGAGCCAACTTCTGATAAATATGTTACGACTCAAGCTAAACTTGATGCAAAAGAAGCTGAATTAACAAGTGGAACAGTTTTAAGCCAAGTGAAAGAGTCGATTAAAACTAGAGATAACAGCGTGGTTGAAGCTGTAACCGCAGGAAACCAGAATAACCCAGAAAATGTTAAGAGAGTAGAAAGTATAATATCTGCAGAAGATTGGGAGTATATGTTCCCTAAACGTTCACCAGAATATACTTATGATAATTTCTTAAAAGCTGTAGCTAAGTTTCCAGCATTCTGTGGCACCTATACTGACGGTAGAGATTCTGATGCTATTTGCCGTAAATCTCTAGCTACTATGTTTGCTCACTTTACTCAAGAGACAGGTGGACATACTAGTTGGTGGGATGTGCCAGAATGGCGTCAGGCTCTAGTTCATGTACGTGAAATGGGATGGGATGAAACTATGCGTGGTGGTTATAATGGTGAGTGTAATCCAGATGTATGGCAAGGTCAAACTTGGCCATGTGGTAAGTTTGAAAATGGTGATTTCAAATCTTACTTTGGTCGTGGAGCAAAACAATTAAGTTATAACTATAATTATGGACCATTCTCACAAGCAATGTATGGTGATGTAAGAATCCTATTGGATAATCCTGAGATGGTTGCTGATACATGGTTAAATTTAGCATCTGCAGTATTCTTCTTTGTATATCCACAGCCACCGAAACCATCTATGCTACATGTTATTGATGGTACTTGGCAACCAAATGCTGCTGATAAAGCAAATAACTTAACTCCTGGGTTTGGAGTAACTACGCAAATCATTAATGGTGGTGTAGAATGTGGTGGTAGTGTTGAGGTTGCTCAGTCTATAAACCGCATAGATTACTATGGTAATTTTATGAACTATCTTGGCTTAAATATTCCAAGTACTGAAGTTCTGGGCTGTAAGGGTATGAAACAATTTGATGCCAATGGTGCAGGTGCTACACAAATATACTGGGAAAAGGATTCTAGTTGGATAGCAAGCAATCCTAATGGTGAGGCATTTGCTTGTAAACTAGTTGGTTATCAAACACCATACTCAGCATTTACAGAAGGTGATTATACTAAATGTGTTAAAGCTCACTTCCCTAATATTGTTATAGAAGGATAATCTTTTCTTAAATCTCAATCTCCATTGAGATTATCTTCCACTTTTCTTTTAAACCAGGAATATCAATATATTCTTCTATAGTTTTCTCAAATCCTATAGCTTCATAACATTTAATTGCTGAGTTATTAAAATCAAAAACTCTTAAGCTTATGTTTTTTAAGCCAATGGATTTAGCAAATTCTAAAAGTTTTTTGATCATTAACTTGCCAAAACCTTTTGCTCTATATTGCTCATATATTAGTAACCTACCTATAGAAGCTTTTTTGTTCGCCTGATCTAATCTAATTATTTGACAATGTCCAATTGATTTACTCTCATCATTTATAACATTAAAGAGTAAGTTTAATTTATTATCCATAGTTTGTTTTATCTGAAGGTAATCAAGAGGAAATTGATAATTAATACCTCCAAACTGATATAAAAAACGAATATCATACTCCTTCAATTCAGACAAAAGATCAGGTATATTGTTTTCTGTAAATTTTTCTAATTTAATCATATATGCCTGATTTACAAAAGTTTTTTAAGATCAATCATTTTTAAAATCACTATCAATAATGGTGGTACCATCATCAATAATCCAAATAAAAATTGATTATTAAGGCTAATACTAGAAACAAGTGATGATGAAATAGTAGTTACAGCTATCTGTATAAATCCGAATATTGCCGATGCTACACCAATCTCTGTGTGTATCTCCTTATAGGCACAAATATAAGTAGCTGTATATTGAAAAACATTCCCGCAAAAAGCTAAAGCACATAATACAACAATTACTTTAGCATCTAATCCAAAAATAAAATAGGACAAAGCCAGTAATATACCACTTAGTGCAGAAAAAGATCCACAATAAAGTATTACCCTATCCATATCTAATTTACTAATCTTATTTTTAAAGATTATTAAAAATATTGCTGAAGGTATAATTACAGTTGCTGATAAAAATGAAAACTCAACAGCAGAAAATCCTAATCTTACCTGGAAGAAAAATGGTGAAAGTGTTGCAAATACAAAAACCAGCGATAATGCCAAACCGCTACATATTGCATTAAGGACAAAGACCTTATGAGATAATATTCTCTTATATGACTCTAGAAGCTTATAATTACTTTTTGGTATAGCTTCTAGATGTAAATACTTAACAATCAAAACTGTAATCGCAAGTGCCATTATTGAATGCAAAGCAAAATTACCACGCCAACCAATAGTCTCTTGGATAATTCCTCCAGTAATCGGAGCTAGAGGTGGAGTTAATGAAACTATACTAGTGATTACAAGACTAGCCTTTGCAAGTGATTGGTTATCACTAAAAACATCTTTCATAATTGCACGAAAAGATACAAAAGAACTACCCATTCCAATACCTTGTAAAAAGCGAAAAAATAACAACTGCTTTTCACTTTGAGCCAGCATACACAAAATACTTGCAATACAAAATACCAAATATCCAGCTAATAATGCTTGTTTGCGACCATATTTGTCAGATAAGTAACCAAATCCAAGCATCGAGCATGTCATACCAAAAAAGTAGATTCCAACGGTTAGTTTAATATCTTTGGCAGCAGCATGAAAATAATCTGCGATATGTGGTAGTGATGGTGTAAAGCTGTCAGTAGCAAATTGTGACATCAAACCAAAAAGACAAATTATGAGAATAACTGTTTTATCAGATGATATTTTTTTAAAAGGATCATTAGACATAATGCCAATCCCAAATTTTTAAAAGATTAAATTTTGAAGAGATTATAGACTAAATATTAGCTTTGGAAATATTTTTTAAATGAATCTTTATATTTAACTAGTTCATCATAAGTAAGTAAAAACACACCATCTCCACCATCAGCAAAGCTTAACCATGTAAATGGAATATCAGGACATATCTCCATAAGAGCATACTGACTATTGCCAACTTCAACTATTAATACACCAGCTTCTGTCATATACTGGTCAGCTTCAAGAATTATTCTTTTTGCCAAATCTAAACCATCATCTCCAGCTTCTAGAGCAAGCTTGGGCTCATAATGATACTCTTGTGGCATACTGCTTAAATCTTCTCTATCAACATAAGGAGGATTTGAAACAATCAAATCAAACTTTTGACCATGAAGATTATCAAATAGATCAGACTTCACAGCTTTTACCCTATCACTTAACTGATGCTTTTTGATATTATGATTTGCTACAGCTAAAGCATCATCAGATATATCTACCAAAGTTATATTTGCATCCTCAAAGACATTACTACATGCAATACCTATACAACCACTACCAGTACACAGATCTAGTACATTAGTGACATCATCAATATCATTAATCCATGGAGAAAAATCATTACGGATAAGCTCTGCAATTGGCGAGCGAGGAATAATAACTCGCTCATCAATATCAAACTCCATATCTGCAAACCATGCTTTCTTTAAAATATATGGTAATGGCTTACGTTCACATGTTCTTTGATATACATAATTTATGATTTTTTGCTTTTCTTCTTTTAAAAGTCTTGCAGCAACCATATTACTATCAATATCATGAGATACATTTATTGCACTAAGTACAAGATGTACCGCCTCATCCCAAATAGACTCTGATCCATGACCAAAGTAAACATTATTTGCCGTCATTTCAGAGATACTCCAACGGATATAATCTCTGATTGTATGTAGATTATCTATAATATCTTGTTGCTTTTCGTTTGAATACATTTATTAACCTTTCTTCCATGTAGTACCAGTTGCACTATCTTCTAATACTATTCCTTGATTTTGAAGCTCATTTCTAATCTCATCAGCTCTAGCATAATTTTTATCTTTTTTAGCTTGAGCACGCTCTGCTATAAGCTTCTCAATTTCGCTAGCATCTACATCATCACCCTGCTTGAAGTAATCTTCTGTATCAGTAAATAAAATACCCAATACATCACAAAGCTTACGTAGTAAAAATGCATAACCACTAGCTTTATATTTATTTGTTGTTTTTAATGTATTTATCTCTTTAGCCAAGCTAAATAGAACTGCTAAAGCTTCCGGAGTATTAAAGTCATT
Organism: Francisella sciaenopsi; assembly: GCF_045862875.1. NCBI lineage: Bacteria > Pseudomonadati > Pseudomonadota > Gammaproteobacteria > Thiotrichales > Francisellaceae > Francisella > Francisella sciaenopsi. Next base: position 105,402 of record NZ_BTHG01000003.1, on the reverse strand, counting down.
ATCCATAGCTTTGATAAACTTCTCTTCATACTCGTTAGCATCATCTGGTAGATTTACCTCAACTGGCTCTATATCTCGAAGAGCATTAAATAATCTCTCTACCGATGCTCTAGCGTTATCTAGATTTTCTTTTGAGTAATTAATCTCACTTCTGTATACAGTAGAAGCTAAGAAGTATCTTATAACTTCAGGATGATATTCCTCTATGACCTCGTTGATAGTGAAGAAATTATTCAAAGATTTTGACATCTTTTCAGCATTAACTTTTACCATACCTGAATGTAACCAATAGTTAGCAAAAGTACATTCATTACAAGCTTCAGATTGAGCTATTTCATTTTCATGATGTGGGAATCTTAGATCAGAACCACCAGCATGGATATCAAAAGTATCTCCTAGAAGCTTCTTTGACATTGCTGAACACTCTATATGCCAACCTGGACGACCGGCACCCCATGGTGAATCCCAAGCTGGCTCACCTTGTTTTGCCATCTTCCAAAGTACAAAATCCATAGGATTTTCTTTTTCTTCAACAACATCAACTCTTGAACCTTGCTCAAGTGCTTCAAGATTTTGTTTACTTAATTTACCATAATCAGCAAACTTAGCAACCCTATAAAACACATCACCATTAGTACCTTGATAAGCGAATCCTTTCTCAACCAGAGTTTCAATCATAGCTATCATTTCAGGGATAGTTTGAGTAGCTCTTGGCTCTTTTGTTGGTCGTAAGATATTTAACTTATCAAATGCATCATGCATTGATTTGATAGTTCTCTCAACTAACTGATCTGTAGCTTCACCATTTTCATTGGCTCTTTTGATAATCTTGTCATCGATATCTGTAATATTACGCACAAAAGTAACATCAAAACCACGATACTTGAAGTATCTATTAATAACATCAAAGGCTATATTTGTGCGAGCATGTCCAATGTGGCAATCATCGTAAACCGTAATACCACAAACGTACATCTTGATTTTGTTAGGTTCAATTGGCTTAAATTCTTCTTTTTTACCAGATAAAGAGTTATAAAAAATCATAAACAAAAAGTCCATCTCTCGAATCTTATAATATAAGTTATCAGTATAACTAAATTTTAGTATTTTTGGAAAAAATCTTAATAACTGAAGTTCTTATAAACTATATTCAAATATGGTGAAACATTATTAAGCTCAGTCATTGCATCACAACCACCGCTATATGCTCCACATCCACTATCAAGATAAACCCTAGAAGAAGTATTACAATTGCCATTGATAGTACAAGTAAAACCATCTGGCATTGCATAAATCCTACCACTACTATCTCTAGCAATTTGATAATTTGCTCCATATATAGCCACGCGGCTTATCAGTGCTGAATTTTGGACATCTTCAACATATATATTATTATTAGTGATAATAAATAATGCTCCATATTTAGCTATAATTTTTTGAATTGTCTGTCCAGAAAAAATATTAGTCAACACTAGTGATGGTGAAGATACTCCATAACTATATAGATATTTATAGACAGTATTATTATTGAAATAGACTATATAAAACTGTGTTGCATTTTTCTTGATAATAACTGGCTTATTGGTAACATTAGCTGTTAAAACTGATTTAGTTGAACCTACTCCATCACCCAGTGTATAAGGAGCATCATAATTAAAATCTATAATATTAGTACCTTGAAAAATTAATGGTACTGCACCAAATAGTGTAAATAAACTATCAGGGACTAGTGTGAAAACCTCTTTATCATTAAAATTGGTTGTGCCAGTTACAAATCTATCTGTTAGCGTAGCCGCATAAGTTTTAGTAATTGAGGCATATGTTGTCCGATAGACATCTATATCGTAACTACCACTTCTAAGAAATTTCTCCAAAATCATTAACTTCGGCACATCTTCTACATTATCAAAGTACCATGCCACATTAACAATATCACCACCATCAAACTCTTCTAATCCAGAGACCTCTTTCCAGTTTGATAAAGATACTTCTGCTGTTGATGGATTATTCTTGATATCATTGAGAGTAGTTGAGGAAGTATAAACCCTATCCAAATCATAAACAGCTAAATACAGAGTCCATTGACCATTCTCAAGACCCCAACCAACACTAAAATGATAATAACTCAAAGCCAAAACATCAGGGAAAGTCATAGTAAGAGTATTGCCATATATATTGATAGTAAAACTACGTGAACTATTTAAACAAGGCCCTCTATAATCACCATGATCATGGTGAGCGTCCCAAGAGTTCTCTGATACAACTATTCTATTTCCACCGTCCTCTGGCTTATGACATAAAATATACTTTATATTACCATTACCTTGCTCAACAATATAATCAGACTCTGAGCCAGTACCATCATATCCATCTATTATTGGCTTTCGTAAATACCCAATATAACCACCTTCAACGGGAGCTGCATTTTGACTTCCAATTTTATAATTATATTCTGCTTGACTCATAGCTTCAGCATTAACATATGGTAAATTTAGAGGAATGACTGACCTGTCATACTGAGTCATAACAGAAGAACCTGGCAATATATTATAGATGAACTCTCTTACATACCTATTAATTTCTCCCTCAAAAAATCTGTGAGTATACTTATAGCTAAGCAGGTATGGCTCTGACTCGTATAGATCAGCATTACTATCTTCATATAAGAATTTTAGACCTGAAGAATCAATATTGGTCTGAAACTTATAACCATCTATAGTTTCTTCTTTATCTTGTAAAGTATCTAAATTACCTATAATACCACCAAAATATCCCTCATCTACGCCTATATTTTGCTTTTGACCTAATATAGTACTAACAGCTAAAGAGTCTATTCTATAGTTATACGCAAGTGCTGATATTACCACTAATATTACAAAGGCAAATATTAAAGATGCTAATAGTGCAGAACCTTTAATTTTTTTCGTCATTCTTAATAACCTATAAGTTAATTATCTTATGAAATGCTTGCCCATCTAAATCAAAAGATACCTTAAGTGATGGATAGTTAGAAGTACTGACATCTACATCAGTAGAAACACTATTCCATGTTACATTACCATTACTAACGGTTGCATATTCAACATGCAAATCACTTACTCCTCTAACCAATTCAAAAACACCACAACCATCTTTTGGAATATAGTCAACATCCAAATCATTTCTACAATCAGAATCATTACTTTTAATATAAACATACAAAGAAAAAATTTTTTGCCCATTATCATCAACTACTCCACTATCTCTGATATATAAGATTTGTAAGGAGTATTTACCAACATAATCTCCAGGATAATAATCACCACCCTGAGGGGCTCTTGAGAGATCAACAATATTACTTCCACTATTGATACTAGTCGCTTTCACGAGATTAATATACTTTTTATTACACAGAAACAAATAATCTCCCACAGATATATCTTCTACTGAAGTAGTATGTAATTCTGAACTAGAAGAGTTTATTTGTGTAAGATAAACACTATTCTCTTCTTTTTTAATCATGATATAATCAGTTCCTGCTTTAAAACAATTACCTGAACAACCTTCTTCAAGAGACTTTGCAGCATGATTAGAAGTCGTCAAAGGCAACTGACCTACTTGAATCATTGCTGAATTATAAAAAAAGTTATCAAGAGAATCGGAAGTACTATCATAATATGTTTGATTTAAACTACCAAAGTTACAAGCAAAACCAACATCTTTAATAAAATCATATAAGAAATTTTTGACAAGCAATTCCTTGGATTCTGTAGTTGTTTTATCTTTATATTCTTTATAGCTTCGTTTGACTCCCATATATGTATTAATCAATGCAGAAAGAACAATTATCCCAACCACTGTAGCAACTAAGAGTTCTATTAAGGTAAAACCTTTTTTATTTCTTTTATTGTAAAATATTAGCATTTCTATCCTCTACTATAAAACACACCAAGAAGGAAGTAAATCTGCATCAATATTATATGGCGTACAATGCCACTTAATTGCCGGTGTAACATCAGCATTTGTCATTGGCCCGACTATTATATATGCTCCATAAAAGTCAAAAGGTGGATTTTCCATCGGTTGTGTTGTGTTTAGCTGAGTATTACCTAAATTTAATAATACCATTGTATTACTAGAATGCTTCTCTGTACTAGCTGACAAGTATTGATTCCTTGCTGCTTCTATATCTGCTAATACGGCCGGATCGTCAATTACACTTGCATTTTTCTCTATATATATTTCATTGGCACGACGCATATATGGACCAAGCTCACGATCAATAATATCAGCAACTGTTATAGGTGCATAAGCTCTCTTGATAATTTGTAATGAAAAACTAGAGTTCGTTCCCACAAACTCACGTATGCCACTACCACTATCAACCCTACTAAAAGTCAAATCTCCGAATGAACTATCATCAAAACTTCCAGTTAGCATATAGTTATCTACTCTAGACTCTAACTCATTTGCCAACTCAACTTTTTTCTCAGTTAAAACCGCGTTTGATAATATATTTCCAATAGCATAAAAAGCTGCAATAAGAACAAATATACCTAATATTGAAGCTATTAATACCTCAAGAAAGACGAATCCCTTAAGATTTTTAACACTTATGTTCTTTTTGCTTCTTCTCAAAATATACAGTCACATTAAATAAGCGATTATTGGTAGATAGTATTTTAACATAAAAATATTTATTTAGTTCCAAACCATCTTGACCTTAATCTTAAACTAATTCTTGATGAACAATTCCAAAACTCAAATAACCTGAAATATTTTGAGCTAGCTTATTCATTTGCGAACCATCTTGATTTAAAAGGCTTATTTTATCATCACAATCAGCATTTATAGCACATTCTAAGCCATTCTTAATACCAAAAAGCTCTCTTGATATAGTCCTATAAAACTGTAGATTATTGTTATTGTTTTTTTGAATTTTGTTTGAGTTATTTACTACCCCTCCCCAAAGAATCTTATATTCTAGATTAGTATCTTTTTGGGCAGTTATTGTTACATTTATTGGTTTATCTTTATACGCAGTATAGTCTAAGTCAACAAATAATGTTTTCTTAGAAACATTCAAACTAACTCTCTTAATATTCTCAGCAACAGTATCAATACTATATTTAACATCCGCATCAGAAACATCTATAGACTTGATATCGATATCATTTCCAATTAAGTAAAAAATCACTTTATTATCATCTAATGATATATCTGTATCACAACTAAAGTCTATAAATCCTTTATAACCATTCTGACTATCAATAAGTTGGCAATTAATAGCATATACTAAGTTAGAAGCTAAAATAAAAATAGATATCAATAAGGCAGATTTTAGTTTTAACATATTATTTATCTATATTTGAACCGTTTCAATTCGCTGATTATTAAAATTTTCTATATATACTTTGCTACTAGTAACTATAAATTTTAAACCGTATTTAACTATTATACTCTGGATCTTTTGCTTAGGATATACTACTGGATTTGATACGTTTATGAGCTTCGTATTAATAGTATATAAGTACTGATAATAATGATCTCCTTTATAGACTAAAATATAATTACTGTACTGATCCTTTCTCACAATTATTGGAGCATTTTCTATAACTCTATCTAAGTTCACTTGTTTTTTACTAGTATCAAAAGAGCTTCCTAAACCATATACTACAAGTTTATTCCCAATAAAAAGATATAAAAAACTTTTTGCGAGAGTTCTTGTTGGATCTAATACTTGCACATAAACATTATTATCACCAATCTCTACTCTAGTATCTATGATATCTTTTATTGAAGTTATATATCTATTGTTAGACTGATCATACTCAACATCTTGGATAATTACATTTATATTACCTACATTATCTTTGCGCGTAGACAAAACTATTAGACTTGGCATTGACTCATCTGACTGATAATACCAATCTAATGTTACTATATCTTTTGGTGTATCAGTCACTTTGATTGGTGTTGATAAATCTAAGATTGCTTTAGATAAATTATTTACTAGATTAGTTAGCTTGGTTTTGAATATATATAAATGTTGTTTATCATATATTGCCAATAACATTTGCCAACTACCCTTACTAAGTTGCCAACCAATTTTTAAGCTATAGTTTTCAGAAAGATCTAAGTTTTTTAGATTTATTATTTGAATATTCTTGTTTACTGATATTAATAGCCAGTCATACTCTTTCTTAAGAAAACCAATATAACCTCGCTCTGTATCACTAATATGCCCACTTGAATTAAGTCTATAAAACTTCTGTGAATTATTCATTCTAGCAACATCAATATACGGAACATTGATCGGCACTAATGATGAATCATAATTAATCATTGAATGATGAGGTAGCTTTTTATACAAAATCTCCTTGTTTAACATTAATTTATCTCTATAGAAAAGCTTATGTTCTATATCCATACTTATAGCCGCAGGCTGTGAGTCATATAGATTTATCGTGACATTTCTATTAGAAAATATAGGTTGACTACTTTGTAATGTATTCTCTATATGATAGCTCCCAAAGCTAGTATCTCCTGTGGCAATAGTACCTTTTTGAGATATTTCTTGGATATATTGTTGTTCTACTGTTGATGCTATCTCTTGTGATTGCAAACTTTTTATACTTAATAAATTATATCTAACAATATAGCTAAGACTCGATACTGTAATTAATACTACAAAAGCAAATATCATCGCAGGCATCAATGATGATCCTGTTTTTTTTGTAAAAGTTACTAAGCGAAAATAACTCATATTAGCACTACTTTATCATAATATTGATTGTTGGATTGAAACGATATTTTTAGAGCTTTTGCATTTATTTGATCAATATTAGTATCTTGTAATATTTCTTTCCAACTAAGCTTATCTTTATCTAGTATCGCATAAGCCAACTTAAGGTTAGAAACACCTTCCACAAGAGGATATGTAACTGCATTGTTATCACCACTTTTAACAAACATATATAAAGAGTAAGTATATTCACTTGGATTCTTTAGAGTAGCTACCGCAGCTGTATAAAAGATTTGGATATTTATCTTACCTGCATAATCACCTTTATTAAATTCGTTAGTTGGTGCTGAAACCAACTTAATCGCTTTTGTAGTATTATCAGCTTTTAGTACTTTCACAATATCAATATAATCATTATTACAAAGTGCTAAATAATCTCCCTTTTGCCACTGCTGAAAATCTTGTAAATACAAGCTTAAATTTAATGGTTTTTGAGCAAGCTCGCTTGATGAGCTGTCTGTTTTAATCATTAAGTAATTTGTATTCGGTTGATACAAAAATTTTTGCTTAGTATATAGAGACTGTTGAAGAAATCCTTCTATCGAAGATATCTTTCCCACTCTAACTGATGAAGCATTATACAAAAATTTAAACTCTTGAGGATTTTCTCCAGTTCGATTTATGTAAGTCTGATGATTATCTCCATATTTACATGATAGTCCAGCATTGATGATAGCATCTGACAATACTTTCTGAGTAGAAATAATTTTTATATTTTGCTCGGTATTAAGCTTGGCTTTGTTGTAACTTTTTTTGGTAGAAATATATATATTAACAGCGATTGTAATTACAATAATCGAAATAGTAATGCCAACCATAAGCTCGACTAACGTAAAACCCCAAATAATTCGGTTTCTATAAGTTTGAGCCATATTTGATAATTTCCTTAGAGATACATAAATTGAAGTCTTTATTTTTAGCAACAAACTTAGTTAACTTAGAATCATTAACTTTTTTCTGAAAGAAATAATCATCATCGATAGTTTTTGTATTAAATTTACCTGTTAGAATATAATCAGCTATCTTTTTATCTAACTGCTGTATTAGCTGTGTTTTCTTTTCTGCTATTACTGAAGTAGTTATTGATGAATTTATTATCAAAAATGATGATGATAAAACAAACAAAATCAGTCCTGACGAAACTATACTCTCGACTAGAGATGCCCCTTTTTGTTTATTCGCATTATAAAACTTATACTTAATCATTCAGTCATTTTTTCTTAAAAAAATTTCTGCAATATACTAACACAGCTATATTTTTAAGTCACTTTTTCAAAGGTTTAATTTTTAATATCTTACTTAAGTTCTAAAATAATTTCTTCTAAAGAGCCGTTTTCAAAACGATATGGTCGAACGATGAACATTTGTTGCTCCCAAATATCATCTATAGATGGATAATGCCCGAATAAATTGATTAACAAGTCAATAACGGTATCTACTGGATATTCAGATAGATCCAAATCTGCTAATTTTTCTACTGCGTACACAGGTGCGTTAGCTTTTATCAAAAACTTATTATTTGCTAAGGTTATCCATGGCTCTTTAACAAGATGAAACTCATCTGAAATTCTACCAATCATTATTGTTAACAAATTATCTAATGTAATAAAGCCTATAAGCTTGTTCTTTTTGTAAACTAATGCAAAGTGTGGTTTGCCTTGTTGAAATTTACGTAAAACATCAATCAACTGATCATGATGAGATACTTTCAATATTGGTCTAAGATTCTCTTGTTGTGAATCATTATCTAAAGCACAAAGAATATCTTTTGTATGAATAACTCCAATGATATTATCTTTATTGCCTTGATAAACAGGATATCTTGTGTACAAATTTTCTTTAACTACTTCAAGTTTTTCTTTATTTGATAGATTATAATTAATCACAACCATCTCTTCGATAGGTCTCATAGCATCAATTGCTTGTAGATGAGAAAACTCAACCATCCTTAGCAATATATCTCTATGCTCTTCTGTAAGTGGCTTCTTAAGATGGCTACTCTTTAGGATAATTTTGACTTCATCTGTAGTATAACCATATTCAGCCTCTGCTACCGTATCTAATTTAAACAACTTTAAAAGCTTATTAGCTGTAACATTTAATACCCAGATAAAAGGAAACATTAACCAGTAAAATATATACAACGGTATACACGTCAATAAGGATAGTTTCTCTGTTTGTCTAATAGCCATCGATTTAGGCATAAGCTCACCGATCACTATATGTAAGAATGATATAATCGCAAACCCAGTTGCAAAAGCAATGATCTTTGACAAACTTCCTGTAACTCCAAAAAACATAAAAACAGGTTCTAAAATCTCAGAAAAAGCAGGCTCACCAATCCAACCCAAACCTAATGAGGCTAGTGTGATACCAAATTGACAAGCTGAAAGATAAATATCGATATTAGTATGAACTTTATAGAGTATTTTACCTTTCAACCCTTTTTTCTTACTTAAAATCTCAACCTGAGAGCTTCTTATTTTAACTAGTGAAAATTCAGCGATGACAAAAAAAGCATTAAGTAAAACAAAGCCAAAAGCAACAATTAGATAGACAACATTATCGTATTCAATCATTAATATTTCTCTAGTATCTCGCTCTACCTAATACTAACACACATAAAATAGTATTCAAAAAAAGTAATATACTTGGCAACATACATAACATATACAGATAAAAGTCAGCTTGAGAGTAAAGTGTAAAAATAGAATAAATAGCTATAATCAAGCCAACCAAAGAAAAGCTTAACTTACCAATATTATCATATATAACTTGTGCCCAACCTTCAACTTTATCAAAGACTTTACTTGTTGGTTTCCAACCCTGGGGCTTATTTAGATAATAATTTATTTCTGCTTTTATACCACACCAAAACACAAATGATGACAACATAAACATTGCAATATAAATTTGAGAAATTTTACTTATAAAACTACCTTTTATATCACCGTATAGATAATACCAAACACTTAGGATAAGCAACGGAATAAGTGTCACATTTACTATCGACACAAAAGCTATATTATTTCTTGGAAAAATAACCAATAATAATGCAAATATCGGAAAACCTGAAGCTACAACCTTAAATAATAAATATAACATATCAAGCTTCACTCTAAAGTTCAGATTGGAAGAGCTTATAATATTTGACATATATTTATGCATTACTTGCATACCGCCAAAAGACCATCTTAACCACATTTTCTCAAACTCTTTGAGAGATGTAGGAACCCACTCTCCAGTTTTAAGAAAAACAGGCTTACTATTAAACCCTGCTTCATAACACCTAAATCCAGCTGCAATATCTTCTGTGACCATAACTTGAGATTTATAATATTCTTCCCATTTAGATGTTGCTTGTAGCGCTTGTTTGCTCCATATACCATTGTGCCCTTGATAATTACAGTAGCCATATTTACCTACAAACTCATTAAAATAGCGAATTGTATTTTGGAAAATACTGGCGACCTTAGTAACTAAATTAGTACTATAGTTAGTACTTTCTATCAAGAAACTAACAAAACCAAGCTTAGAGTCTTTTTTAAACTCTGGTAATCCTACTTTTAATGCACTTTGAGGTAAAGTTGAATCAGCATCGAGAAACAATACATAATCAAAATTAATATATTGCATTGCAACATCAAGATTACGTGGTTTAAAACCCTCTGTACCATTTCTATGTATAAACTTACAACTTATGCCATCTTGCATATTGTGCTTGTTAACATAACCTTGCCATTTCAAGAAGTCTGGATGATCTAAATCACTGTTATCAACAATTATTATCTCGATTTTATCAGTAGGATAATCAAGCTGATATGCCGAATCAAAAGTTAATTTACAAACATCAAAAGGTTCATTACGTGTGGTTATAACGACAGAACACCCTAGTTCTTCATCAGTTTCCTGAAAATTCTTACTTTTACCAAAAAGACTATCAATGAAACAATGAACACTCAAAATAATTCTATAACCAAGTAAAAAGAAAGTTGGTAACAATATGCACAATATCAACATTGATATAAATGGATGAGAACTATAATCAACGCTCAATATCGCAATTGTAGTAAATACCACAAAAATAAAGCTTAATAATACATATATTATCGTTATAAGATTTAGCTTACGAGACTTAGATGTCACGAATAGATAGACAACAAAACAACACAAAAAAGATAATAGCGCTATACTTGCAAAAGTCTCACCAACCTGTGAAAGACCATAAAGAACGAGTAAAGCTGCTATAAGAGATAACAGTTTTTTCATAAAAAATCATAGAATCCAAATGATGAGAATTTTACTCCAAAAAAGTACCACTAACAATAAGTAATTATAATGATTGTTTATATTTTTGATATTCTAACTGCACAGATTCTTCTGGCTTCGAGCTTAATAAACTAAATACCACTATACAGATACTGCTCAAAGCAAATCCTGGAACCATAGCATAAACCTTAAACCAGCCACCTAAATGACCAAATAGTGGCCAAACTAAAACTGTCAATGAACCCACAAGGATTCCGGCAATAGCACCATTTTTATTCATCCTAGACCAAAATAATGAAAATATCACTACTGAACCAAATGAACTACCAAGACCAGCCCAAGCAAAACCTACTAAATTTAAAATACTCGTTTCAGGATTATATGACAAGATAATTGCGAATATTGCCACTAATAATACGATCAAACGACTTACATTTAGAAGCTCTCTATGAGATGCATTCTTTCTAAGAAATTTGGCATATACATCTACCGAAAAAGCACTAGATAATGATAGTAATTGTGCTGATGATGTACTCATTACTGCGGATAATACTGCAGCAAGTAAAACTCCTTCCATCCACGGATTAAAAAATACTGATGATAATTTCAAAAATACGGATTCTGGATTAGCTAAACTATCACTATAGTATGCAGCACCAAGTATACCTACACAAGCAGCCCCTATTAATGCTAATATCATCCATATCATACAAATCCACATAGCTTGTGATGTCTTGTTTGGGTCTTTTATTGCCATAAATCGCACAATAATATGAGGCTGACCAAAGTATCCTAACCCCCACGCAAGTAACGATACTATAGTGATCAAAGGAACTCCAGAAGTAACATCGAAGAAACCATCTACTTTTATATTTGATAACGCCGCTGAAATATCTGTACTTCCCAAATTGAAATAAACAACTGCTGGTACAATCAACAAAGCTAAAAGCATCAAAGTTCCTTGAAAGAAATCAATCCATGATATTGCTAAAAAACCACCCACACATGTATAAATAAATATAATTGTCGCTGTTAGAAGCAAAGCTTCATGATAAGAGATACCAAACATTGAACTAAACAATACTCCTCCAGAAACGAATCCTGCTCCTGTATATATTGTAAAGAAAATAACAACTACTACTGCTGTTAATGATCTTATTATACCCTTATCATCATGAAATCTATTTTCAAAATATGCTGGAATAGTTATCGAATCCTTAGCAATTTCCGTATAAATACGTAACCTTCTAGCGATAACACCCCAGTTAACAAAAGCTCCTAATGATAAACCTAACGGTAACCATATTTGATTAAACCCAGAAACCATGAATGCTCCTGGTAGAGCTAATAGTAACCAAGATCCCATATCAGAAGCACCAGCACCTAGGGCTGCTATTGGTGCACTTAAAGACCTACCTCCCAACATATAATCAGAAACTTTTTTTGTTTGAAAATATGAATATATCCCTATACCAAATATAATTAAGATATATATTATAAATGTAACCCAAAGTATGCTGTTTTGACTCATTACCTAATGACTATTTAAAAAAATACATTCTATAAACTTAACATTTTCAGATGCTATTTAAAAGTTTACAACAGAAGTTTAAATGAGAGAATCTCTTGACAAAGTATTTTAAAATACTAATTTAATAATATTTACCAGCAAGTTAAATAAAAGAAAATTACAATATTCAGATAATTATTAAGACATAAATTTTTCAACACCATCTTTAAAATCAAAGCTATGCTCCGCAGTAATATGTCTAACTGTCTTAGTTGTTGAACGCATAACTACACTATGAGTAACTGCATATGAGCCTCTGCGAGTACTATTAACCCTCTTAACGCCTCTAAGCATATTACCATCTGTAACACCTGTTGCCGCAAAAACGATATCTCCAGATGCTAAATCATCAATATCATATTTTTTATCAAGATCTGTTATACCTAACCTATGAGCTCTTTGAACCTCTTCATCACTATGAAATTCTAATCTAGCTTGCATTTGACCACCTAGACACTTAAGAGCTGCTGCAGAAAGGACTCCTTCAGGAGCTCCTCCAGTGCCTATAAAAACATCTATACCAGAGCCTTCTGTAGCTGTAGAGATAACTCCTGATACATCACCATCATCGATAAGAACAACTCTAGCACCGCATTCACGTGCTTCTTTGATAATATGTGCATGACGAGGTCTATCCATAGTACAAACAACTAGTGCCGACATATGCACACCCTTGAACTCAGCAACTCTTCTTAAATTTTCTGTGACAGAATCATCTAAGTCGACAATACCTTTAGGAGCGCCAATACCGCCAACTGCAATTTTTTGCATATATACATCAGGCGCATTTAAGAATCCACCCTTATCAGCTACTGCTAAGACAGTAAGAGCATTTGGACCACCTTTGGATGTTATAGTTGTGCCTTCTAGTGGATCTAGAGCTATATCAACTTCACAACCTCCAGAACCAACTTTCTCACCTATATACAACATCGGTGCTTCATCTAATTCACCTTCACCAATAACAACTGTACCATCGATTGCTACTTCATTTAGTGCTTTTCTCATTGCATCGACTGCTGCTTGGTCTGCAGCAATTTTATCACCCCTACCCATCTGGCTCCATGATGCTAGAGCCGCTAGCTCAGTAACTCTTACTGCTTCTAGTGCTACATTTCTATTCATTTGCTTTGGTCCTTTTTGTTTTATAGTTTATCTACAATTGGTATAAGAAATTTTTCTATTTCATCTTTTAACTGTATAAGCTTACCATGAAAAAAATGCCCAACCTCGTTCATTTTAACCAATGTCAACTCAGATTTAACTGTTTTAAGAGTAAAATCAAAAACAGAATTAGGGTTTACAGTATCATCATCTGCACCTTGGATGACTAACCATGGAAGATTCTTAGGCTCATCAAATTTAGTCAAATCAAATCTATCAACTGCTGGCGCTATAGTTATTAAACCCACAACATTATCTATCTTATTTAAACTCATATATGCTATGGCACCACCAAATGAAAAGCCACACAATATAATTTTTTTAAAATGGGTATTTTCCATAATCCAATCACAGACAGAAATTAGATCCTCTAACTCACCATCTCCCTCACCATACTCACCTTGACTATCTCCAACTCCTCTATAGTTAAATCTATATGACTCAATGTTAAGTGTTTTCATAGCTCTAGAGATAGTAGTTACAACCTTATTGTGCATACTACCTTGATATAGTGGATGAGGGTGACATACTACCGCCACGACTTCTTGGCTAGCACCTTTGACTTTATCATAGGCTACTTCCATCTGGCCAGCCTTACCTTGAATAAAAAAAGTGTTCATAATAACTACAACTATGACTTTCTTGAAAGATCACAATCCTCTAATTTTATCAGTTTCGTTTTTTTAATAAACTTATATGCAAAATATAGTATCACAAATGCAAAGAAACCTACATAAGTTGATAGAAACTCAATCATAACACTTGACCAACTTCTACCTTCCATTGTTAGCATAGTCACACCTTGTCCAACTATAACAACAGAAACCAAGATTAATGCAATAATAGGTGCCCAAGGAAAAAACTTAGCTACAAAAGGTAGGTCACTTAAACTCTTACCTTGCTTAATATATGCTCTTCTAAAGCGATAGTGACTCAAAGCGATTGTAAACCAAGCTATAAATCCAGCTAAGCTTGATACATTAACTAACCATGTAAAGATTTGTCCACTGCCAACAAATGATACAAAAAAGAATGAACTACCAATCAAAGCTGTAATTAAAAGAGCAATCATTGGCGTACCTTTTGAATTAGTAGTAGCAAAAAATTGTGGTGCTTGCTTAATCTTACCTAAATGCCACAAAACTCTAGTCGCACTATACATACTAGCATTACATGCAGATATTATCGCTGTAAGAATAATCACATTCATGATAGTAGCAGCAGAACCTAAACCAACATTTTCAAAAACTATTGTAAATGGACTAACCGAAATATCATCTCCAGCGCTAGACTGTATCAAATAAGGATTATTGTAAGGAATCAAAAAGCTTATTATTACTACAGCTAGTATATAAAATATGAATAAACGCCAAAATGTCTGTTTAATAGCCTTAGGAATAGATGTATTTGGATCTTTAGCTTCACCAGCTGTAACTCCAATAAGCTCACTACCTTGAAAAGAGAATCCAGCAATCATAAATACTGAGATGAATCCCCACCAACCATTATGGAATGGAGCATCTCCAATATGCCAGTTTTCAAAACCTACACTACCATGGTTTCCAACCATACCAAGAATCGATAAGAAACCAATTATAATAAATATAATAACAGTTGAAACTTTAATAAATGATAACCAATATTCAACTTCACCATATACTTTCACCGAGAATATATTCAAAGCAAATACAAGCACAAAGAAAAATGCACTCCATAATAATATCGAGCTTCCTGGAAACCAGTATTGCATAATTATCGCAGCTGCAATTACTTCTGTTGCTACAGTTATCGCCCAATTAAACCAATAACTCCAACCTGTACTGAAACCCAAAGCAGGATCGACATAACGAGTAGCATATTCACAAAATGTTCCACTAACGGGACTATGAGCAGCCATTTCACCAAGACTAGCCATTAAAAAATAAACCATTACAGCAATTATAATATACGCTAGAACTGTACCACCTGGTCCTGCATCGGCTATGGCTCCACCAAGTGCTACAAATAAGCCTGTACCTATACAGCCACCTAAGGCTATCATTGACATATGTCGAGTATGTAATCCACGTTTAAGCTTTTGTGACATCTACTATTTTTCTCCCCAAAGGCATTATTAAAAACTCAAAGAGCCAAAAGTAACAACTTGCTCTTCATAACTAAGATTGGTACCCAGAAAATTTAAGATTTTAAAAGCGATTGGAGTAGATAGAGTATTAGAGACCATTTTTTTGTCTCTAAATATTCCAAATCTTTGCCATAAAAATAAAACCTAAATCCATAATACTGCTCCAATCAATATCTTCAATTTTCAATTATGTATGTTTACAACATATAAATCAATGTTATTTTTCCCGATACATAACCGCATAAACAATCCATGTGCATATATAGACAAATATGCCACAGAACACCACATCACTAAAAAAATGCCCTCCTTGAGCTATTCTCATTAGTCCCAAACTTCCTCCAGCAAACATTGCAGCTGCAAATACTATGGCTTTTTTTCTACGTGTAGTTACTAATGGCATGAATGCAAACAACCAAAAGCCCATTGATGGATCACCACTAACAAAAGAGCAATTTTTATCGCATTGTGATGATATTACAAACGGTGGCTGAAAAACCTTATCACCATTGAATTCTTGCACCATAACAGGTCTAGGTCTACCCCAATGATCTTTAAACACATAGTTAACAACCAATCCAGGACCAATCCATAAGCATACTGCAATAAAAAAGATAGCCTTTCTATACTTAATCTTAAATTTATCTATAAATAGAGAACCTATTAAGAATAAAATTACTCCTATAGAGAAAAATATCGGAAAAAACCTTGCAAACCAATGTAAAAAGCCTAAAAAACCATCATATCCACCAATAAACTGATGCGTAGATGAATCATAAAAATAATTTGCTATCTGTATATCTAAATGAGGAAATATTAAAAAGAATATCCAAGCAAAGAAACAAACCACAAACCCCAATATAATATGAAATCTAGCCAAATCTTACCCCTTTAAAACGTTAAGCTTGATAATTTAGTAGTATAGTCTAACATTTTTAGAGTTTTTTTTGTTAGAATTGTGAATTGGTTTTTATCATTAATTTTTAAACATTTTACAAATCATGGCTGACAATAATATAAATAAAACAAATCATGCAGTAGGTAGACTAAAGATAACTCTTGTAGTTATATTAACTGCCATAATAATATATCTTTTCATAGCACTATTTAGCTTTAACATAAATGATCCTGGTTGGAGCAGTATATCTTCTGAAACTACAATCAAAAACTACGCTGGTCCTGTTGGAGCATATATATCTAGTTTTATACTAGCCATTTTTGGAATTATTGGCTTTGTTTTACCTTTTTTACTTATTGATTTTGTTAGAATCCTGCTTCTAAAAAGGAAACAAGAAAGTCTAAGCTATTTAATGTTTACTGTTAAAACTGTTGGTATTATTACTTTTATACTTTCTTGCTGTGGATTATCTGAGCTTTACCTAAACTTTCTTAATTACTGGGTACCTCAGCGCTCTGGAGGAATATTAGGATATGAAACAGCAAAATTTATTATAAAATACTTAGGCACAGTAGGTGGCTCTTTCACACTACTGATAACGCTGTCTATCGGCTTAATACTATATTCAGGCACCACATGGATATATATTTTCAAAAATATAGTAATGTTTTTAGGTCGAGCTCTAAACTACTTGACAAAAGCTAGGCCTAAAGATGATAAAGATATTCCTGACATAAATGATTTTGATGCTTTTGAGGGACAAACAACTACAACAAAGAATCTTGAAAAAAACAATCCTCAAGAAGCCTCTATTAGCTTACGAAAAGATGAAAATCCTAAAAAGAACGATATCTTCCGCGATGTTTTAGAAAATACTAAAGTTGATAATGAACTATCATTTAAAGATCCTAAAAAAGAATTAAACACAGATATATATGAAGAAACCATATCAGAACTTGATATTGATATTGATTTTGATGACAATGAGAATAGCAATCTATTTGATTCAGAGTCGACTTCATCACAAATGACCAAAGAAGATTTAAGAGCGATCACCCGAACTCAACCTACAGCCAAACCTTTGAAAAAAGCGAATTTACCATCATTAGAGCTACTAACAGAACCTGAACCAAAACAAACTGTTATTTCTCAAGCACAACTCAATGAAACATCCTCTTTACTAGAACAAACACTAAATGACTTTAATATAAATGCTAAAGTTGTCGCTGCTTATCCTGGCCCTGTTATCACTAGATATGAAATAGATTTAGCAAGAGGTACAAAAGTTAGCAAACTTACAAATATCGCTCAGGACTTGGCTAGAGCCTTATCAACCACAGCTGTTAGAGTTGTAGAGGTAATCCCCGGTAAGCCTTATGTAGGTTTAGAATTACCAAACCCAACTAGACAAATGGTACGTATCAAGGAAGTACTTGCATCACCTGAATTTATGAAATCA
The DNA here is from genome assembly GCF_045862875.1 of Francisella sciaenopsi. Classification (NCBI taxonomy): domain Bacteria; kingdom Pseudomonadati; phylum Pseudomonadota; class Gammaproteobacteria; order Thiotrichales; family Francisellaceae; genus Francisella; species Francisella sciaenopsi. Next base: position 87,133 of record NZ_BTHG01000003.1, on the reverse strand, counting down.
AAAGCTCCTACTCTAATGGGAATAGGTGTTGATATATCTGGTAAGCCAACATTTGCTGAGCTTGCTAAAATGCCTCATTTACTAGTAGCTGGTACAACAGGCTCAGGTAAATCTGTTGGTGTGAATGCGATGATCCTCAGCATGTTATACAAGTGTAGTCCTGATGAGCTTAAATTTATTATGATCGATCCTAAGATGCTTGAGCTTTCTATCTATGATGGCATTCCTCATTTACTAACACCAGTTGTTACAGATATGACCGAAGCTGCTAACTCTTTGCGCTGGTGTGTAAAAGAAATGGAACGCCGTTATGCGCTAATGTCTGCTGCTGGAGTTAGAAATATAGCATTACTTAATGACAAAATTGAGCAGGCTGAAAAAGCTGGCAGACCGCTCAAAGATACAATGTTTATCAAAATGAATCCAGAGAGAGCTCACGAGGCTCCAACTCTTACAAAAATGCCATACATTGTCGTTGTTGCAGATGAGTTTGCCGATATGATTATGGTTGTCGGTAAGAAAGTTGAGGAGTTGATCGCAAGACTTGCACAAAAAGCTCGTGCTGCGGGGATTCATATCATTCTAGCAACTCAAAGACCTTCTGTTGATGTTGTGACAGGACTAATCAAAGCAAACATTCCAACAAGAATGTCATTCCAGGTATCTTCAAGGATTGACTCTAGAACAATCCTTGACCAGCAAGGTGCTGAGCAACTTCTTGGACAAGGTGATATGCTATATTTAAAGCCTGGCTTTGGAGCCCCTATGCGTATTCATGGCGCTTTTGTTGATGATAATGAAGTACATAGAGTAGTAGAATCATGGAAAGAGTATGGCGAGCCTGACTATGTACAAGATATTTTAGAAGCCTCTGAGGATGCTGATAATGGTAATGGTGGCTCTGATAGTAGTGGAGATAGTGAAGATCCTTTATACAACGAAGCTGTAGAAATTGTTATCAAAACACAAAAAGCGTCTATATCCGCTGTCCAACGCAAATTAAAGATAGGTTATAACCGCTCTGCAAGACTAATGGAAGAAATGGAAGAAAACGGTATTGTTTCTGAAATGAATCAAAATGGTATGCGCGAAGTTCTAATTAAAAGAGACTCTTAAATGAAAAAAATAGCTTTACTCCTAACTCTTATATTTAGCATCAACTATAGTTTTGCTAATGCAAGTGATGATCTTATAAACAAAATCAAAAACATTCACTCAATGACCGCAAGCTTTGATCAAAAACTCATTAATGGTGGAAGAGCTAGTGATAATATTAGCTCAAAAGGTTACATGAGTTTAAAAAAGCCTAAGTTCTTTAGGTGGATAACTACTTCTCCCAATAATCAAGAAATCATCTCAAATGGCACAAAGCTTTGGATATATGATGGAGACTTAGAACAAGTTATCATAAAGAAGGTATCTAACAATATCGCACAATTCCCTTATCTTATTTTGCTTTCTAAAAATACCGACAATATAAATAAACTATTTACTGTTAGAGAACTAGATAAAAACACATATCTACTAAAACCCAAAAATGATCAAATGATTGATAATATACAAATTAAATTCTCTGATAATGAAAATCTTGAATACCTAGCTATATCTACATCTTTGAATCAATTTACTAAAATCTCTTTCTCAGATGTGAAAACCGATATTAACATAGATAATAATAAATTTGATTTCAACATCCCTAAAGATACTGATGTAATTGATGAAACTAAAGATTGATAGGTTTATTTTATATACTTCTTAAATATCACTCCAAAAAAAAGATAATAGTAAATAGCCAGTAATACTGGTAAGGAGGTAATCCACACAAAAGATGCTACCTGAGTCAAACTATGCACTCTGATAACATCTAAAAATTTAAAAAATATTGTCGAATTTTGCACTCTAGCAAACACATAACTATAAATTGCAACACCAATAAAAAAAGTTATAACAAAAACAATCAGCAGCAATATTTTTATAAAAAAACTCTTATTTAACATTATTTCATATCCTAACTTTTAGTTAACCAACAGTCTCACAAATAACACTTTTAAAACCATAAAAGTCAGCATAAGCTTGATTATTATAAAGATCTTTATTAGGTGTAATATCATCAATAAAAACAGTTGGTGATATATAATCAACTATACACGGTAATGTTGGATCAGTAACTCTGGAATGTTGATATTGAGCTACTAAAACATCACGCTTCTGCTCGAAGTTGTAAAAAAACAAACTCATACTAAATATTAAATATAATTGTGCTACTAACAATAACACAAATATCGGACTTAGCTTCTTGAGAGCGGCATATAGTTTGATAACAAATGAACTACTATGACTATAAATTTGCATATAAGCAGCTATAAAAAATATCGCATAATAAATAAGTAATACTCTTTGATTTAGATCATATGATTTAGCTACAGGCACTAATACAAACAGTGATAATATAAGTGCTGCAGAATATACAATTACTGATAGTTTTTTGAAACTCTTATTAGTAAAAGCTAATATTAAAAAGATCACAATCATAATCAACAGTATAAATGTATATTGTGGCGTAAATATTAGCTCACTTATTAAACGAGTAACATTTTGCAATAATGATGACTGAACTCCTGATGATAAATGATCTAGCCTTGCATAGTTTCCAGGTGCTGTTATTAATACAATCCCTCCTATTCCACACGCTACAAAAAAAGCAACAATCGTATCATTTATAACTTTCTTTGTAAGCACCCTTTCAAAAAAGTATGCTAGACAAAGTAAAATACTAACACATACAAATATCTCATTATATAAACCAATAATTGACCCAATAAATAAGCCAAGTAATATACTGTTTTTATTTTTGACTATGGAGAAATAGTATAAAACAGTAAGTAATGTTAATCCCCAAAAGTACTGTATAGCTCCTGTTTTCCATAGGATATTTGCGATAAATCCTGTCTGGTAAAAGACAAAAACAAAGAAAAAACTATATATAACAAAATCTTTAGATAGTATTCTACCTCGATCATAAGTGACTATTTTGAACGTCAGCAGCATAAATATATAAAACGCTATCGAATTAATGACATTGACTATAAATAGCGATAGAGTTATATATGTCTTACTCATCAGGAAGTAGATTAAAGCCTGTGCAGAAACTCTGCCTGTCCACGTAAAATAATCAGCCTGAATAGAGTGAACCATAATTATTAACCCTTTTGCTAGGGTATCTGTATTTGCTCTACCAAAATCATCCGCCCTCATTGGTTGCAAATAATTTAAAATCAAAAAAAACGCAACTATAAAAACAGATATAGTAGTAATAACAAAATACTTCTTTTTCATAACTTACCAACAATCAAGGGATACACAAATACACTCTAAGTGTATTATATTTAATGTCTAATACAAAGCTGATTGTAAAAATAGAACTAAGTAAAGATATACTAATTTATTTTTTTTAAAGAACTAACCATCAAGAAAATCTGTTTTAGGTTTAGCTTCTCTTTTGTAGATATTTCTGTGCTTTAATATTTCTTTCTTCTGTGATTCAGATTTCTGCGGGTTAGCTTTATCGAATTCTTGCAAAAACTGATCTATCTCACTCACATAGGCTCTATCTTTTTTGTTATCAAACAAGTGAGCCAAACGCAATATAAGCTTCATCATACGACGACTTCTCCTAAAATACTAAATATAAATTATCTTGTAGCTTGTGTGTAATTATACTAAACTAAACATCAAAGTCATATATAAAACATTAAGCTTTTAAGTATTAGCAGATTATGTTGAGTCAAAAACCAAAGATAATTGGTATATTCTTAATGTTTTTAAGCATTACTATGCTTAGTCCATTATTAGTTGACTACATATATGCCGAAAAAAACTCTTACCCTTATATTTTAAGCTTTACTGTGACCTTTTCATGCGGCTTCTTCTTGTGGTTCATCTCTAGAAACACCCAAAAGAAACTTTCTAACAGAGATGGTTTTTTAATAGTAACATTAGTTTGGATGTTCGTGACCATATTTGGTGCCATTCCCTATATGTCCTTTCCGGGCTTAAACCTCTCATTCACTGATGCGGTATTTGAATCAGTCTCAGGCTTTACAACTACGGGGGGTACCGTAATTGAAGGACTAGACAAATTACCACACAGCATACTATTTTATCGTCAACAAACTGAATTTTTTGGTGGTATGGGGATTATCGTTTTATCAGTTGCCATCTTACCACTTTTAGGTGTAGGTGGTATGCAGCTCTATAAAGCTGAAATATCTGGACAATGGAAAGATGACAAAATTGCTCCAAAAATTTCAAGTACTGCCAAAGCTCTATGGCTAGTATATTTATTGCTAACATTCCTATGCTTTATTTCTTATTTATTGGTTGGTGTAGATCCTTTTAATGCTATATGCTATACATTCTCTACCGTATCTACTGGTGGTTTTGCACCATCTGATTCAAGTATGGCTGACAAGCCTTTTGGAATGATTCTAGTTTGTGGAATCTTTCTTTTCTTGGGAGCCACTAGCTTCAAAGCTCACTATATAGCTTTATCGAAATTTAAAATAAGCCACTATTTCAAAAATGTTGAATTCAAAGCATACTTTTACTTCGTATTTTTTGCTTCTTTCATAGTGTGTATAACTATGATTGCTCATACTGATGACTTGTCAAATGTCTTTAGTATAGTTACAAACAGTGTTTTTCAAGTCATCTCCATATCCTCAAGCGCTGGTTTTGTTTCCGATACAAACTACTATTTATGGCCTAGTTTCTTACCAATAATGCTAATGTTTATTGGAATAATTGGTGGTTGTGGTGGCTCGACTGCCGGTGGTTTGAAAATGATTCGCGCCATTCTTTTTAAAGAAAAGGCTATCCTAGAAGCCAAAAGAGTAATCCACCCTCAAGGAGTCTTCACTGTTAAACTTGGAGATATTCATATATCCGAACAAGCTTTAAATAGGGTTTCTGGGTTTATTTCTGTTTATATTATAATCTTTGCTGGTGGTTGGTTAGCACTGCTAGGTTGTGGCTTAGACGTAACTACAGCATTTTCTACTATTGCAACAACACTATCGAATGTCGGTCCAGGACTAGGAGAAATTGGTTCTAACTTCAAAAGCTTACCTAAGGAAGCTCTATGGATATGTGACTTCGCAATGATTGCAGGACGTCTTGAGATATTTACAATCCTAGTACTATTCATGCCAGATTTTTGGAGAAAATAAAAATACTTACAAACCTCCCGAAGCAGCTAAGTAAGATAGATTTCCTACCTTGTTATATTCTACACTATTAGCATAAACGACAATCTTATAGTCAATATTTGAGTCTTCACCTTTACACTCTAATTTCAGTAACTCATTACTACCTGATAAGTATGATACAAAAGAACTAGTTTTGGTAATCTCTTCTTTTTTACCTTCTTTATCCATAGTATAAGTAAACTTACAACCATAATTATCACCAATATATACATTAACCAAAAACTCAGTAGGTTTTTTATCAAGAGTGTTATAAATACCACTAGGAGTATTTTCAAACTTAAAACCGTATATATTATAAGCTGTCTGTTTTTTCTTTGAATGGCCATGCTTTATAATCGGAAGTACTTGCCCTTGATAGCCATCACCAGTAGTAGAACAACCACTCAAAAGAAATGATACGGATAGAAGTAATACTACCAAAAACTTTCTAGAAAAAAATATTTTTATCATACTGTCAGATAATCAGATTTGATAATTCATGAATAAAAGAATAAACCTAAAAGGCAAAAGAGGCAATAATTTACAGTGATTTTAAAAACTTATTCTTCAGTATCTACCTTTTCTTCTTGTTGCTGTTTTTTGTACTCGTAATAATCTTTCATAGTCAAGCCCTTTGCTCTAAACTCGGCTTTCTCAGCGATTTCATCAAGACGCTTTTTAGAATACTCAACGTGTTCAGGAGAGTAATCTTCAACTGGTTGACCTTGTAGATTAAATCTTTGCTTGAGTTCAAAAACAGCCTTATGATAACGCGTATCACCAACATAGCGACGCAACACATTTCTAAGAACCATTTTATCTACAGGAGCAAAGTGCTCATTTTGATAAATTATTTCAATTTCTTCACTTATACCAATTTTAAGTGGCTTCTTATTGATCGGATCGAAACATTTAGGAAAACGAAGACACAACCATTTGAACAGTTTTGCTTCTTCTTTTTGTCTTTCTTTCTCAACATCAACAGTTATCACAATTTCTTGAGCATCCTCTAATTGAGGATTCTGCAATTCATCTACTGTTTTATTATTTATTCTATGACCATACTGTGGAATACGGATAAAAGAAGTATCTCTTTCTTCAACTTTTTTAGCAGGAGCTTTTGGAATATTTTTACTTTTAGAAATATTCTTATCTCTAGCCTGCCTCATTCTAGAAGTCTTTTCTTCTATTTTAGATGACCCACCCAACAATGATTGTAACAATGAAAAATCGTTTAATTTATTTCTACCTTCAGACATTTCTTTATTTTATTAATAGTTATATAGGGTAAACCCTGTGTATACTTGGTTTATATCGTACTACAAAACTAATATATTTAGCAAGCAATAAAACATCTGTAATATTTTTTTTAACATCGATATGAATTAATATTGACAATTTTTATAAATTACATATAATAAATCTCATCTTTCGTGGCTATGTAGCTCAGTTGGTTAGAGCACAGCATTCATAATGCTGGGGTCACTGGTTCAAGTCCAGTCATAGCTACCACTTATTATCATGTTTTTTTTCAAATTAACATTAAATAACAAATCCAAATCAATTTTGTCCTTACTTTTATATAGCAAAAGTTTATTTTTTAATAAAAAACAGATTTAAAAGATAGCTAAATTAAAACTCACTACTCTCTTTAGGCAACCATAGATCAGCTAACTCAGATGAGGTTAGTTTTGTAGTAGTTTGAACTGTACTATCTACACCTCCTCCATCTATATCTATATCATCTGCTCCAGCCGCTGCTAATAGCTCCGCTATCTTATTTGAGTTAGCAGATAAATCTAGTGCAAATCCATCACTAGCATCTATCTCTAAGCCTTGATTAGTGTATTGACTAGAAAAATAATCATCTACTATCACTGAACCTAATGGATCAGTATCAAAACTAATTAACAAATCTTCTCCATCTCTACTTAAATTAATAGCATCATGATCCATATCTGTTAACTCTAATGTATCCATAGTTCCATCATTAGATGATACATTTAAGATATCGTTACCATCTCCTTGAGAATATCTATAGGTATCTGAGCCTTTCTAAATTATTTTTACAATATACCCGAGGATATTTATTAACCATTATTAAAATAATTATTATTTGATATTTCATTATTAATACAGATATAATTAACCGCAACTCATATAAAGATAACCATATAGAATGAAGCATTGTAGTATGTTAAAGAATCTAATTTTTGTTCTACTGCTTCTTTATTCTTGTAATGCTATTGCTTGGCAAATTGTTTACTACTGTCCCACACCTGAAGATTTTATAAATACGAATAATAAACTAGTAGCCAAAACAAGGTACCATCAATTTAAATATACTTGGCTAGCTGAAGATAAGACACCTTCTCAATTCCCTGAGTACCCTTTAACATTTAAAGGCGCTGATCTAGTTAACTGTAAAGGTGGTCTATGTGATATAAAATGTTACTATTACTCAAATATTGAAGGGCACTTAATTACTTCTACAATATCTTCAACTAAAAATATTAATATCTTTGAATATCCTAATCGTTATTTAAACAACTTTAGTTGCCAATATACAGAACATGTCGACTGCCCTTTTTTAGTAGATATTTAATGTATACTTACATATCTTTAACAGCAGATAACGCACTTATCATTTCTGAAGTTAGATTGTTGAAGCCTTTTGGTGAATTTGGAGTGAAGATTACATTTGATTTGCCAGATTTTGTCATATTCTCTAGAGTATCAAGGTATTGATACATCATTACTAAAGATGAAATATATTCAGAAGAAATATTTCCTCCAGTACCCTCTTTGACATCTTCTATAGATACACGCAGACCTCTTGCTATTGCCTTACGCTGCTCTGCTATACCTTCACCTAGCAGCTTCATTGACTCTTTTTGCCCTTCTGCTTCTTTGATTTTGATAAGTTTCTCAGCTTCTGCTTTTGCTTTTGTTGCTTCAAGCTGTCTTTGTGCAGCATTGATCTCGTTCATCGAACGTTTAACATTTTCCTCAGGATTAATATCAACAACTAATGACTTAATTATCGTATATCCATAAGTACTCATCTCTTCAGATAGCTCTTTCTTGATATCTAATGCTATTGCATCTTTATTTTCAAAAGATTCATCCAAACTCATACGTGGCAATGATGATCTAATCACATCAAAAACATATGACTCCATTTGAGCTCTAGCATTTGTCAACTTATAAAACGCATCTACAGCTTTCGACTCTTCAACTAGAAATTGTACCGATACTTTCATATGCACAAATACATTATCTCTTGTTTTAGTCTCTGCAACTATATCAAGTTGCTGAACTCTCAAACTAACTCTACCAGCTATTCTCTCGATAAAAGGTATTCTAAAGTTAAGTCCTGCTCGTTGGATCCTCACAAACTTACCAAATCTCTCTATTATATTTACAGATTGAGTCTCAACTATACTTATTGAGAAAGCCAATAAGAATATAGAAATTATTATCAAGAATATTAAAAAAAACACAAACATCTCCCTATATTACATAAATTACGACTGTGGAAAATCGACTATTATACTATAGTTATTTTCACTACCTTTTTGCCAAACAAGTAAATCATGTCCTGAGGCAACTTTGCCATCAGAACTTGTCCAAATAAACTTTAATATGACTAATTGATGATTTTCATCAAGATTTCTACAATACTCGTAGTTAAGTTTTAACTTACCCATATCTCTTTTACCAGTTTTATTTGCAGCAAATCCATCAACGTAATGCTTTAACACAGCATCTTTATTTGTATAAGGTTTACCTCCGCTCATATACATAAAAGCATCACTATAAAAGGAAACTACTTTTTCAAGATCTGCAGAATCCCAAGCTTGTTCCATTTGTCTAGCTTTAGCTCTTATTGAATCAAAGCTTTTATCACTACAATCCATAGCTGTTGCACTCAAAGCAATCAACATTGCGGATATTATCATCAATATTTTTTTCATATATACTCCTAGTCTAAAAGTGATAATACTGTCACATCTTTTGTTAAAATCTTAGGGTGTTCTTCAAACGGTCGAAAACACTCAAAATGCAATACAATTTTATGAGGCACTTTTCTAAATTTCTTAGTAAGTTTAAGTTTAAAATTATCCATACCGCCCCATTTTGAATTTTCAATATCAACACTCTCATGAGTATAACCAGTATCATCTACATAATCATAATCAGGTGGGATAAGAAACCATCTGTATCCATCTATTGAGTCAACAGGCAACTCGATATTAAAAGTATATTGTTTACTATCTAAAACAATAGATTTTGTGTATATCTTATCTATCTCAGCCTGAGTCATCTCTGCCAACCCCAAATATGGAAAAAACAATAAAAGCACTAATATTCGATACATTCTCAAAGTATAAAATCACTACTCATATAAGATAATTATATACATAAAAGCTAACCAAATGCATAACTTTGTATCAATCAGTATATATGCCATATCCTAATGACTTAGATTTTGTAGATATCTATATTTCTAGGTATTTTGGGTATATAATTAGTGCTGTTATAAATCATAATAGTTTTAAATAAAATGGCTTTGGAAAAATTTGAACTTGAATTAGTTTCTTTTAAAGATATCACTAATAATGTTAGACACTTTGCATTCAAAAGAACTGATGGCAAACCTCTTAACTTTATCGCAGGACAATTTATTACCTTTTTACTTACTGATGAAGAAGGCAATCTTAAGCGTAGAAGTTACAGCTTAGGCTCTCTACCTGTTGACAATATGCTTTTAGAAATAGGTATCACTTATGTAAAAGGTGGTGTTGCAACTGATACGTTCTTCAACATGAAAGTTGGTGATACAGCACCAGCTATGGGGCCTGCTGGTAGACTTGTCCTAAAGGATGAGCAAATAAACAAGTTAGTTCTAGTTGGTACTGGTACTGGTATCGTCCCATACAAATCAATGTTCCCAGAACTACTAGAGAAAGCTGATAATACTGAAATTCATATTCTTCTAGGTGTTCAATATCGTAAAGATGCTCTTTATCAAGATGAATTTGTAGAATTTTCCAAAAAGCATCACAATATTCATTTTAAACTTTGCCTTAGTAGAGAAACACAAGATCTTAAAGATTATGAAATCTCTGGATATGTACAAAATCAATTTGATACTATAGGACTAAATCCGGAGACTGATGTTGTTTATGTTTGTGGTAATCCTAATATGATCGACCAATCTTATGAGATGTTAACAAATGCCGGTTTCAACCCTAAAAACGTACGTAGAGAGAAATACATTTCTTCTAATTAAGCTTGATACTGTGGATAATTTAAGCTACAATCTCTGAGCTATTCTAATAAGGGATATGGTGCTTAGATGAGATAGTCTAAGTGGCGATGTCAGATTATAAATATAAGGAAACTATAAAAATGAGACAAGAAATTCATCCTAAGTATACTGAAGTGACAGTAACTTGTAGTTGTGGAAACACTTTTGTTACTAAATCAACTATCGGTAAAAATGATTTAAATATTGATATTTGTTCAGAGTGTCACCCATTCTACACAGGTAAGCAAAGAATCGTTGATACAGCTGGTCGTGTTGATAAGTTCAAGAAGAGATTCGGCGGTATCAAGAAAGTATAATTATACTTTACTTGTATCAAAATATCTAAACCAGCTTCATGCTGGTTTTTTTATATCTAGTAATTTATAAATAATGAAGACAATCGTAGTTTAAGGCAACTAACAACATCCTTTTGATGATTGATAGTATCGACTAATATATTCATCTAAAGATATATTATCGCCTGCCACTAGTTCCTTTTCTGTAACTATCGATGTAGAAACTTGATTTTGTAATTTAGTCTCAACATCTGTAGATAGTTTATAGTTTCTAAACTCTTGAGATACTTTTTGAGACACTTCTAGCGCAAAGTTTTTATATCCTTGCTCTTGTGCAATTTTAACCATTTTAGCAGATGGAGTTTTATTAACATCTAAAACTTTTTGCTTCTCTAGTTTTACTGCTTCAACATACTCTGGCAGCATTTTACTTGCTACTCTCTCAATTTTATTGAATAGCTCTAGTGCATAATCTTTTAGTGAGATTTCACTAAAATCTCCAACTTTATTAAGCCTAAGATCCAGATTACGCCCTGCTATTGCTACAGCTGTTAAATTCTTCTTAGCTTGTTTAATTTGCTCTTTATCATACCTCACCTCACCTTCTTCTAAACATGTCATCAGCATTGCTTCAACAAAAAGAGCTGTATTTTTACTTATCCCAATAGGAGCAAAAGGATCGACATCTAGAACCCTAATTTCAATATACTCTACACCACGATTATATAAGGCACATGCTGGTCTTTCGCATCTTTTAGCAATTTGCTTAGGCCTAATCGCACTGTAGTATTCGTTTTCTATTTGTAAGATACTGTCATTAAGCTGTATTCTTTGACCGCTAGTGTCATACAGACCTAATTTTTTATAATCATTAAAAGTGTCATCTGTAGCATGTATTAAATCTTTAACATAAGATTTAACATCATTATAAGATATAGCCAAATCTTTTTGTGCTGGACTTGTATAGCCAAGGTCACTCATTCTCAAACTTGTAGCATATTTACCAACATAAAACTCTTCATCTAGATCCGATAAATAACTAGGCTTACTTTTAACCGAAGTTTTAGCACATATTGGACTAGAACCAAACAAGTATGGCAATAACCACATGAATTCAAAATAATTATTTAGAACATCAAAATAAACATCAGAGATTGAAATCTGCTTTTTATCAGCAATACTTTCTACTAATTTCTTATCAAAAGAAAAATTATAGTGTATTCCTGATATTATCTGCATAATCTTACCATATCTAACGGATAATCCCTTACGATAAACTCTTTTCATTTGCCCAGAGTTTGAGATGCCAAAATTAGCTTCTTGTATTTCACTTTCATTAGCTGATAATGGCATACTAGTATTAAGTATAATCTCATCATTAGCCATATTAACTAGAGTAAAAGCTGAAAGATCATATAGCTCACAAAAAGCACTTTCAATACTATCATGAGGCTTTGTTATTAACTCAAGGAGATTCTCTGAAAAATCTACTGTTATACTGCTATTAGTTAGTTTATGCCCGAGAGCATATGGATGGCTAGAGCTAGCAAGGGCTCCATTATGACTAATCCTTAGAGTTTCTCTTTCTATTCCTCTAAGATTATTTATTTTTTTAAAGTCGTACATTTTTATCCTAAATAAATTTGTTCTGATCACCTAATAAACTATTCAACTAACTTATCGCTTCAATTCTTTAAAAGACCCTAAGCCTCCTAGTATTATCATAATCACAGAATAAACAAACACACCAGCACAAACTATTAGAGCTATACCTTTGAGTCTATCAAACATTGATAAAGTAATCCAATAACTATCACTTAGATTAAATGATTTTAATACTAAAACCATACATATACTCGCAATTATTATTCTAAAAATTGTCATAAAATGTAAATAGCTTTTGATAAATAATCTAAGGCTAAAATCACAAAGAACCCACAGCTGGATAACCAAATTTAACAATGCCACAAATGAGCTTACCAATGCCAAATATAAAAAGGCATGAACATCGCTTGCAAACAAATTCACAATTAGCATATCAGCAGCTATAGTAATTATCAAACATATTAAACTAATATAAAAAACTATTGATGTTTTATTTTGTGTATAAAGTGCTGAGACAATCACTCTAACAAGCACAAAACAAAATAGTGATACAAGATATCCAAGCATAGCCAAATAGGTGAAATCAACATCCTTAAGACTAAATTTACCATAAAAAAACAGTGAGATAACTACTGGCTTAGCCAAAATAAATAAACCCAATACGGCAGGAACCGTAACTATCAAAGTAAATCTTATAATTAACCCTAATGTTTGAAAAAATTTTTGCTTATCCTTTTTACAACTAATTAAGTATGGAATCATAACAGTTGCAATTGCTGTGCCAAACACCCCATATAAAAACTGATTAACTCTATCAGCATAATACAACCAAGCTAAACTTCCAGATATCAAAAATGATGCAAAAAACGTTTCTACCAATCCATTTATCTGCAATATTGCTGTTCCGAAAAATGCTGAAGGAAGCTTTTTGAGAAAAGTCTTTGCTCGTACATCTTTGACTAGAACTATACCTTTATCAAGCTTAAATTTACCAATTAGCTTTATAAGACTATACCCACCAATAGCAACTTGAATTACTCCTGCTAACAAAACAGCATAAGCAACCGCAAATATAGGAACATTTAATTTAGGTGATATGATTATACCTATTATCATGACAATATTTAGTACTATCGGTAACATTGATGATATAAGATATTTACTATAACTATTCAAAACTGCTGATATTACACCCATAACACCATTAAACAGCAAGTATGGGATCATGATAATAAACATACTTCTAACTAAACTTAGAGTGTCACTATCATCGACTAAACCATATGCATATATCTCTACCCAAATATTACTAAATACTATTGCTACAACAGCTATAACCAACAACAATAATGCTATAGAATAAAGTATAGTTATAATAAATTTTTTATTTCTATCGTTAGCGTTACCATCAAGATACGGATTAAGTATTTGTGTCAAAACCCCAGATGAAGTGACTTTACGCATAAACTCAGGAAATCTAAAAGCTACCAAAAATGCTTGTAAGGCAGATCCACTACCAAAAAAACTAGCTAACAATAAATCTCTGACAAAACCTAAAAGTTTCGATAAAAATAAAAATATAGATACAATTAAACTATTTGAGAAGAATTTTTTCATTTCCTCAAATCACAAGCATATTCATTAAGATTGGCTTGATTCTACTTCTGTTTTTTCACTAACTTGCTGCTGTGTCTGAGAAGATTCTTGCGTTGGCTGCTCTTGTTTAACATTAGGATTCCATACTTCTAGACTCTCTTGTTCTTTAACCGCCAGCTCTTTTTCTTCTGGTGTAAGCTTTATTTTAGCTAACTCTTGTTCAGCTTTCTTTAGTCCTCGCTTATCAGAAAGATTTGGCATACAGTAAGGATTAAACTGACGCCAGAAATCAAACAATGGATTATCATACAACTTGATAGCTTCTGATAAATAAGCATACTTAGCAACCTTGTTATCAGTCAATTCCGCCATAATAACAAATGCTGGTGCATATGGTTGCGTTATAGCTTCACGCGCATATTTATATGCGCGTTGCTTATCATCTTTTGCAATAAGTGCTTGAGCCATTCCTGCATGCTTAAATGCATGTTTACCGTGATTAATATTCTTATGCTCATTATAATATCCTTCAGCCAAACCAGCTTCTACCTCAGCTGAATGATCTAAGTCATATGCCTTCTGATACCATTTGATAGCATACTCAGGATTCTGTGGAAGACCTCCCTTCCCATTCAAATACGCATCAGCGATAAAAGCCCTACCAAGAGACATACAGTAAGGATATTCTTGAATAAATTTTTGCTGATTATTAATCAAATAAGCCCCTCTAGCTTCTAAGCTGCCATTAGCTATAGCAAGCTTATACCACTTATAAGCCTTAGCTACATTCATACCAGGCACTTTATCATTTCTTACATATAGATTGCCTAGCTGATTCTGTGCAACATCATAACCTAGATCCGCTGATTTAGTTATATACTCAATACCTTTTGGCTGATCTACTTTAACACCTTCTGAACCGAAGAAATATAACTCACCAATTAAATATACTAGATATGAATAAGATCTAATACCTTCAGGATCAGTTGGAGCACCATTCTTTTCATAAAAATCAGAGGCCCACAATGCATAATCTAGAGCTTCTTTGTCACTCATATCAAGTTGAACATTCGCTTCAGCCAATAGTCCTGTAGCTCTAGCATCGGTTTTAAGATATGGCTTACAAGACTCTAAAACTTTTTCATACTCCTGATCAACACCATCTTTATAGCACTCTTGCATAGTTGCGTATGATGAACCAAAGAACATAACTGATAAAAAGGCGATTGCAAATCTAACTTTCATCCCTCTCTCCTACAGACGAGTAATATAAATACAAATATTTTTAACAGTATAATATACTTTCACACCATATTTGTAGAGATTTTTAACAAAAATCTATTTGCCTACCTTCCGGTAAGTATTTTATATATATGTCAATGCTATTTTTTGGCAAAAATCCTCTACCTTTTTCTGGCCATTCAACAAAACAAATAGAACTATCATTTAAATAATCTCGAATACCTATCCACTCTAACTCTTCTGGATCAGCTAATCTATACAAGTCAAAATGATAAATATTAAAATTATCGAACTCATAACTCTCAACCAAAGTATAGGTTGGGCTTTTGACATTACCTTTATACCCCAAAGACTTAAGCACCCCTTTTACAAAAGTAGTTTTACCAGCACCTAAGTCTCCGTGTAAATATATAATCTGACCTGCTTGGAGTTTTTTAGCATACTCTTGAGCAAACTCAAACATCTGCTTTTCATTTTTCACTATTATGCTTTTCATACTGCTTTATAAATTCTCCAGCTAATACAAATGATCCAAAAACAACTGTTACTGTGTCTTTTTTTGACAAATATATACCACTTAAGTCTTTATTAAAATCGACTCTCACAATCTGCTGCGACTTAAACTCTTGCTTTATTTTATCCAAACTTGCTGCTCGATTATCTAGATAACAAAGGTCAACAATATTCCATTTATATATATGAGGTTTTGCAATATTTAATATTTCGTGCAGATCCTTACTTGCCAAAACTCCAAACACTGCTTCATACCTAATACTTTTATCGCCAAATTTTGTATCTAAAAGCTCAAACAAATGTCTCACAGAAGCTGGATTATGTGCAACATCTACAACAATATAGCTATTATTTATATAGTCACTTTTCAAAGTCGCAAATCTTGCCTTAGCCCTTATACCTTCTAAATTTGGAATATAGGATATCAATAGCCTATCAAAAAGATAATTAGCTACACTTACAGCGATATTATAACTATGCACAAAGCAGTCTCTAGAACTATACTCATGAGTTTGTTCATAAATGATTGCTCCACATGCTTGTGCATACTCATAAACACTATCAGGCATCTTTGTACCCAAAAATAAAGGAACTTCTTGCCTAGCTACACCAGCTTTTTCACGCCCTATTTTATCTAGAGTATCACCAAGAATCTCGCAATGATCAAAATCAATATTAGTAATTGCCGTAATATCAGCATCTATTATATTTGCGGCATCTAAACGCCCACCTATACCAACTTCTAAAATCAGATAATCAATAGCAACTCTTTGAGAATACATACAAGCACATAAGAAAGCTATTTGATAATAAGATAGTCGATACTCTGGGGTTATCTCCTCTAATCTTTCTAATAGCTCCAAAAGGATATTATCTGCTATTGATTGCTTATTTAAAGAAATTCTTTCATTAAATTTGAAAACATGAGGAGATGTATGACTTAATACTTGTTTGTTATTAGACACTAATAGCTCTTCTAACATAGCTACTGTAGTACCTTTACCATTTGTCCCAGCAATTGCTATTACTTTAAACTTCTTGATAAAGTTAAATCTGTCAAGGATAAGTAGTAAATCTAAAAGATCACAATTGCGAGCATCTAATTTAGCCATTATTTTAGCTATTTTAACTTCGATGCTCATCTTTGTTACGAACTACGCTTGTTGCTCAGATTTGTATTCTAGAGAATGATTATGGTTAATTTTAGTCAAATTAGGCATAAGCTTGTCTATCAGCTTTGCAACTTCTTCTCTTAAGTTTCTACGATCAACGATCATATCAACCATACCCTTTTCTACTAGAAATTCACTTCTTTGGAACCCTTCAGGTAGCTTCTCTCTAACTGTCTGCTCAATTACTCTAGGTCCAGCAAAACCTATCAAAGCTTTTGGCTCAGCAAGATGTACATCACCAAGCATAGCTAGAGATGCAGATACACCACCTGTAGTAGGATCTGTCAGTACAACTAAGTACGGTAGCTTAGCTTCTGCCAATTTTTGTAAAGCAGCACTAGTTTTCGCCATTTGCATTAATGAGAATAATGATTCTTGCATTCTAGCTCCACCACTTGCAGTAAAGCATACAAAAGGAACTTTCTTCTCAATAGCAAGCTTAACTCCTCTTACAAACTTTTCACCAACAACTGAGCCCATAGATCCACCCAGGAACATAAAGTTAAAAGCTGCAGCGACTACAGGAAAGCCTTTAACAGTTCCTTCCATTACAACTAATGCATCTTGCTCATCAGTTTTTTTCTGCGCTTGTGAAAGTCTATCTTTATATGCTTTAGTGTCCTTAAACTTCAACATATCGACAGGAGAAATATTTGCAAAATGCTCATTTGTACTTTCTCTATCAAAGAATAGATTTAATCTATGTCTAGCAGATATTCTATAATGATAGTTACAACTTGGACATACTGACTTATTGTTATGTAACTCTTCAGAATATAATGTTACTCCACAGCTTGGGCATTGACTCCAAACTCCTGTAGGCATATCTTTTTTCTGTGCTTCTAAACCAAGACTTCTACCAATTACTCTAGTTAACCAACTCATTATCAATCTCCTCCTAGATATTATTAGATATAGACCGGCTTAGCCAACAATCTCTATATCACTAAAGAAATATTTAATTTCTTGTGCTGCTGTCTCTGGAGCATCTGAACCATGAACAGCATTAGCATCAATACTATCAGCAAAATCAGCTCTAATAGTTCCAGCTTCTGCTTCTTTAGGGTTTGTAGCACCCATTAACTCACGATTCTTAGCTATAGCGTTCTCACCTTCTAAAACTTGTATCATCACAGGACCTGAAATCATAAACTCTACAAGAGCACTAAAAAATGGTCTATCCTTATGTACCGCATAAAACCCCTCTGCTTCTGCTTTTGACAAATGTTTCATTTTAGCAGCAACAATTTTTAGTCCAGATTTTTCAAAACGTCTATAGATTTCACCAATTATATTTTTTTCTACCGCATCAGGTTTGATAATAGACAAAGTTCTTTGTTTACTCATTTTAATTAATTCTCCAATTCTTAGTTAATTCAGATTATATCACTTTTATTAACAAAATTTCAAAACTAGGGATTATTTATTAGATTTTTCAACTGCAGCTTGAATATATGATTCAAATAATTTATGCCCATATCTAGGAGTAGATGTAAATTCTGGGTGAGCTTGACAAGCTATAAACCATTTATGTTCTGGGATTTCTATGAGCTCCATTAGTTTATTATCTTCAGATCTTCCTGAGAAAATCAAACCAGCATCTTCTAAACGCTCAACATAGTTATTATTAACTTCATATCTATGACGATGTCTTTCAATCACTTCATCTGCTTGATAAATTTCTCTAGCACGAGAGCCTGCTTTTAATACGCATTTATATCCACCTAGACGCATCGTACCACCTAAATCTGAATCATGTGCTCTTTGGTGTATAGTACCATCCTCTGCTTGCCATTCTGTTATTAGACCTATAACTGGATTAGTAGTTGATGGGTTTAATTCACTCGAGTGTGCATCTTGTATGCCTAACACATTTCTAGCATATTCTACAACTGCCAGCTGCATCCCTAAACAGATACCCAAGAAAGGAATCTGATTTTCTCTAGCATATTTGATTGATGCTATTTTACCCTCAACACCTCTACTACCAAAACCACCTGGAACCAAAATAGCATCAGTATCCTCAAAGAATGACCCTACATTAGTATCATTAACCTCTTCAGAGTCAACAAATTTTATTTTGACTTTAACACCCTTCTTATACCCTGCATTATAAAGGGCTTCATTTAAAGACTTATATGCTTCTGTTAAAGAAACATATTTACCAACCATTGCAACTGTTACTTGACCTTTAGTATTTCTGATAGTGTTTACAACATTTTGCCATTCTGATAGATCAGCTTCTTTTGTATTTAGGTTCAAAAGTTCGACAAGCTTTGCATCAAAACCCTGTTGATTATATCTAAGTGGCACCTCATAAATTGTACCAACATCTTCAGCTGTAAATATACAATCTTGATCTACATTTGTGAAAAGAGCTATTTTACGTTTCTCACTATCATCAAATCTTTTCTCACAACGACAAACTAACATATCAGCTTGAATTCCAATACCTCTTAGCTCTTTAACAGAGTGTTGTGTTGGTTTTGTCTTTAGTTCTCCAGCCACTCTTATATACGGTAGCAAAGTTAAATGTACAAATAATGTTCTATTTTTACCAAGTTCTATTCTTAGTTGTCTTATTGCCTCCAAAAATGGTTGAGACTCTATATCTCCAACAGTTCCACCAATCTCAACAATTGCCACATCAACATCTTCAGCAATCCCTTCACATACTCGTCTTTTTATTTCATCTGTAATATGAGGTATTACCTGTATAGTAGCTCCAAGATAGTCACCCCTACGTTCTCTTCTTAGAACACTTTGATAAACTTTACCAGTTGTAAAGTTGCTTGCTTGAGTCATTTTATTACGAATAAAACGCTCATAGTGACCCAAGTCAAGATCAGTTTCTGCTCCATCTTCGGTTACAAAAACTTCACCATGTTGTAGCGGACTCATAGTTCCTGGATCAACATTTATATACGGATCGAGCTTCATCATAGTTACATTTAAGCCACGACTTTCTAAAAGAGTTGCTAAAGAAGCTGCGGTTACGCCTTTACCCAACGATGATACAACACCGCCAGTCACAAAAATAATTTTAGTATTAGGATTCATTTGAACACATGAAAATATAAAAAATCATGGAACACAATAATAACATTTTTAAAGGCATGTTGCTATTTGAAAATATGACAATCTTTGTTAATTTTTATACCTACTTTTTATCAAATACTGATAATCTAAATAAACACTCATAATAAAATTATTCCATAGATGAGAAGTCAAAAAAAAATACAAATGCCTGATACTTTAGTGATACTATTCTGTATCGCGATCCTCGTAGCTATCACAAGCTATTTCATACCTGTTGGTAAATTTGATGTAAAAAAAATCCAATACTCTTCAGATGGCCAAACATATTCTAGAAATGTATTAGTTGCTGATAGCTTTCAATATAAATTAGATTTTCAAGGCAATCCAGAAACATCACCCGTCAAAGTTTTTGCAACTGAAAATAGTCAAAGTCGAGGTTTTACCAATTTTATATACGATGGTATAACTTCAGGATCAAAAGATGGTGGTGCTGTTGCAATTATAGCTTTCTTATTGATTATAGGAGGCTCTTTCGGGGTTCTTCTTAAAACAAAAGTTATTGACCAATCAATTCTTAGAGTAGTGAATAAATTCCAAAATAACAAAATTATCCTACTACCCGTTTTATGTTTTATTTTTTCTTTAGGTGGGGCTGTATTTGGTATGGGAGAGGAAACGATTCCTTTTATAATGTTGCTTGTGCCAATTTTTGTACTTATTGGCTTTGATGCTCTGACTTGTACTGTGGTTATCTACTTAGCAACTCAAGTAGGATTTGCAACTTCTTGGATGAATCCTTTCTCAGTTAGTATTGCTCAAGGAATTGCAGAGATTCCAATATTATCAGGTAGTCTTTTTAGGATTATTATGTGGTTTATATTTACTTTATCTATAAGTATTTTTGCAATCATCTATGCACTAAAAATACAAAAGAAACCTCAATCCTCACCCATGTATATTTATGATAATTTCTATAGAAACTCTGATGAACATAGTTTAGAACAGACACAAAAAATGTGTATCTACTCATGGTTAATACTCTTGAGTTTAATCGCTACGATAATATGGCTAGTGTATGGCGTAGTAGAACTAGGCTATTATATCCCAGAAATTGCAACACTTTTCACAATCCTAGGGCTATTAACTGGGCTGTTTGCTATAGTTGGTAAAGTAAATGGTATGAATTTAAGTATTGCTATTGATGCTTTCAAAAATGGTGCCAAAGATCTTTTACCTGTTTGTTTAATCATTGGTTTTGCTTATGGTCTGATATATCTTATGGGAGGCTCTAATCCCCAAGATTACACAATGTTAAACACTATACTACACTATGCTTCAGAAGCTATCTCAGGTACCAATGAGTATGTATCTGCTATAGGGATGTTTTTCTTCCAATCAGTATTTAACTTCTTTGTCACCTCAGGCTCAGGTCAAGCAGCTCTTACCATGCCAATTATGTCGCCATTAGCAGACCTAACGGGCCTAAGTAGGCAAATTGCTGTCTTAGCATTCCAACTTGGTGATGGCTGGACACATTGCTTAATGCCTACATCAGCTACACTTATGGCTGTGCTTGGTGTTGCTAGGATACCTTATGGGTTATGGCTAAAATTCATCTTTAAATTCTATCTATATCTGATGACTTTAAGTACTATTATGATAATTATAGCTGTGTATATAGGGTATAAATAAAGCCATAATCATATAAATATTTATTCGCCATAGCCGCGATAAAATCCTTGATGTCGAATATTAATTTGATAAAATGAATAAATATTCAAAATAATTGGTAATTAAAATGTCTACCTCATATCAAAAAGTCGCAAGTCATGAAGCAAAAAAAGGTGATTTTACACGTTGTCTTCTATTATACTCAGGTGGTCTTGACACATCAGTAATGCTCAAGTGGATTCAAGAAGAATATAATGTTGAAGTTGTTGCTTTAACTATGGATATTGGTCAAGTTGCTGATAATCTAGAACAAATAAAACAAAAAGCTATCACTTTAGGTGCTATAGATGCTGTGGTGTATGATGCCAAAAATCGTTTTGCAGATGAGGTTATAAGCAAAGCTATTAAAGCAAATGCTGATTATCAAGGTGGTTATGCTCTTTCAACACCTCTTGGCAGAGTTATTATTTCAGAGATAGCTGTTGAAGTAGCTAAGAAATATGATTGTCAAGTTATTGCCCATGGCTGTACGGGTAAAGGTAATGATCAAGTTCGTTTTGAAAGCTATCTTACAACTCTTGATGAAAATATAAAAACAATCGCTCCTGTTAGAGAATGGGGAATGGGAAGAGAACAAGAATTAGAATACGCCGAAAAACATGGTATCCCTGTTAAGCAACAAAAAGATAAACCTTACTCTTATGATGAAAATATGTGGGGCAATACCGCAGAAGGTGGTGAAATAGAACACTCTAACCTTATAGCTCCTAAAGAGGCAATTTTACAATGGTGTAAGACTCCCGAAAATGCCCTTGATAAACCACAAAATATTACCCTAGAGTTTGTCGAAGGTATACCAACTAAACTAGATGGAAAAGCTATGCCTTTAGCCGAGCTAATTATGCAGTGTAACAAAATTGGTGGCGAGCATGGTGTTGGGGTATTTAATCTTATTGAGGATAGATTGATTGGTCTAAAAGTTAGAGGTATTTATGAAAACCCAAGTGCTAGCATTATAATAGCAGCCCACAAAAAGCTAGAACAACTTGTCTCTACTCGTCAAGAAAATGAGCTAAAAACATTTATGGATAGCAAATGGGCTTACCTTGCTTATGCCGCTGAGTGGTATAACCCAGTTATGAATAATATTCTTGCATTTATCGAAGAACAAAATAAAAAAGTAACGGGAAAAGTGACTGTATCTTTATATAAAGGTAATATAGAAGTAGTAGCTGTCGAATCACCATTTTCAATGCTAAAACCTGAGTTAGCAACTTTTGAAGCTGGTGGTGATTTATTTAATCATAATGCTTCTGCTGGATTTATAGAACTTCATAGCTTAGCCCAACGTACAGCATATTCAATAATGAAAAATAAGAAATAAATATTATGAGTAAAAAACTTTGGCAAACTGAAACAGATAAACTCTTACCTATAGTTGAAAAATATACTGTAGGTCAGGACTATGTACTTGACCAGAAACTATTAAAATACGATCTACAAGCTAGTTTAGCTCATGCAAAAATGCTTTATAAGATGAAAGTTATCACAAAAGATGAACTTAATCTTCTCAAAAAAGGATTACAGGAAATACAGGAGCTCTTATCTACCAATGAATTTAGAATAACTCAAGATCAAGAAGATGGTCACACTGCAATTGAACAGTATCTATGTACGCATTATGGTGAAGTTGGTAAAAAGATACACACCGGTAGAAGTAGAAATGATCAGTCATTAGTGATGCTACGTCTTTTCATGATAGATAAGATTCAATTCTTAGAAAAAACTATTCAAGACAATATTTACACTCTTCGCTCTAAAGCTAGTAAATTCAAAAACATACCTATGCCTGGCTATACACACATGCAAAAAGCAATGCCAACTACGGTTGCAACTTGGTTGGGCTCTTTTGCTGATGCACTAGCAGACACTCTGTTACTAATATCAGCTACTAGCAAAGTTATCAACCAAAATCCTTTAGGATCAGCATCAGGATTTGGCATTAGTAACTTCAAACATGATAAAGAATATACTACCGAACTACTTAGTTTTAATAGAGTACAAGACAACCCTATTTATTGCGCATTCTCTAGAGGATATTTTGAGAAGCTAATTCTTCAAACACTATCAAATCCTATGAGTATTTACTCAAGATTTGCTAATGATATGATGCTATTTACAATGGCAGAATTTGACTATTTTAGTCTAAACAACTCATATACAACAGGGTCTTCAATTATGCCTCAAAAGCGTAATTATGATTTATTTGAAATTATGAGAGGCAATGCAAAACTGTACCAAGGTTATCTCCAACAAATCACTTCCATAATTGATAGTGTCCCTAGTGGTTATAATCGTGACTACCAACTAACAAAACTACCTTTCTTTGAAGCTATAACTATAATCGAAGATACTGCTTTGTTATTTAACTCAACAATCAAAGATTTAAATGTTCATATAGATAAGCTAGAGCAAGCAATGACCTCTGATTTGTATGCTACCGAAGAAGTATATAAATTAGTAGAACAGGGTCTATCTTTCCGTGATGCTTATGTAGCCATCAAACTTAAACTAAATAAATAATCCTAGTATTTTTGCAAAAAATAGATATATTCTTCTGAAAAGCTTATAATTGCGATATCTCAATATCGTCAAAATAACGAAAGACTGAAACAAGATTGTGGTTAGTTTATTTAAGGAAATTTTATGGATAAATCTGATATTTATAACGATTTAAGACAGCTCATTCTTAGCAAAGAATTTTCTTCTCAGAACGATATCTGTGATACTTTGGAGGGCTTAGGCTATAGTGCTAGCCAGTCAAAAGTTAATAGAATGCTCAAAAAAATTGGGGCTGTTAAAGTCAAAAATGAAAAAAGTACTCTAGTATATAAAATACCTAATGAGCCAGCTCCTCCAATAATGACTGATAATATTTCATCATTAGTTATTAATATTGACGCAAATGAAGCTGTTGTAGTAATAGATACCGCGCCAGGTGCTGCACAATTAGTAGCAAGAACTTTAGATTATAATAAAAATAGCTTTGAAATAATCGGTATAGTGGCTGGAGATGATACAATTTTTGTTGCTCCATCATCAATCAAAAATATTAAAAAATTAAAAACAAACATAGAAAACTTCTTATTTTCAAAATTTTAGATTTTTTATTATATTTGCAGCATCCATAAGAATATCTCTGTCTATAGTTAGTGGTGGCAATAAACGAATAGTATTATTTCTAGTTTTTACAGCAAGTATACCTAGATTTAAAAGCTCTTGATAAAAACTCTCAAAATACTGTGGATATATTTGCAAAGCAATAAATAAGCCTTTTGCTCTTATTTCTTGTATATATTTTGAATTTATCTTTTTTAACACATCTACAAATAAGCTTCCTAAGACTTCAGCTCTCTCAGCTAAAGCTTCTTCATCCAAAACACTAAGAGCCTTATATGCTATAGCAGAAGCCAATGGATTTCCTCCAAAAGTACTACCATGATCGCCAGGGTGTAACACTTCCATAAGATCTTCTTTGCCTAGAAATAGTGAAATAGGTAAAACTCCTCCTCCCAAAGATTTCCCCAATGTCATCCCATCAGGATCTAAACCATAATGCTCTTTAGCAAAATTTTTGCCAGTACGTCCCATACCTGTTTGTATCTCATCTAGAATAAACAAGACATTATTCTTTTTGCAAATTTCTTGACACTTATATAAATATCCTTCATCTGGAATAACAACTCCGCCCTCACCTTGGATAGGCTCAATAATTATTGCTGCTGTATTTTTTGTGATAGCTTTTTCAAGAGCATCTAAATCATTAAACGGTATGGAAATAAATCCACTGGGCATAGGACCAAACTTATCTTTATAGGCAAGATTAGATGATGTGCCTATTGCCGTTATTGTTCTGCCATGAAAACTATTATCAAAAGTTATTATTTCTACTAGACCATCTGGAATTTGTTTCTTAACATATCCCCATTTTCTAGCTACTTTTATAGCGGTTTCTATAGCTTCGGCGCCACTATTCATAGCTATAGCTTTATCCATATTTGTTAATTCACAAGCTTTTTTAAATAGATTTGCCAATGGCTCATTATAAAAAAGTCTTGGAACAACTGAAATTTTATTTGCTTGCTTGAATAATTCTTCAAGAATCTTGGGATTATTATGACCAAAATTTACTGATGAAATCCCTGTTGCCATATCTATATATTGTTTACCTAAATCATCATATACATAAGCATTATCTCCTTTAACTATTGTTATAGGTGCTGGTAATATAATACTTGCATCATATTGCTTTGTTGTATCAATTGTTGTCTGCATTGATTATCTCCCACTTGAATACCAACTCACAAAAGTTGAATAAAAAAACAATAAACTAGTATTATTATAAATTTTTATTCCTTTTTAGTAAATAATTATTCACTTTTTATTTTTTTGATGTTAAGTTAATTATCAAACGCAAATTTATAAGATAAAACTATGACTTGGAAAATATGTATAGCTGGTGTAAATGGCTACACTGGTCAACTTCTTAAAAAACTGATAAATAAACACCCCAACTTCGAACTTGTTGGAAGTCTAGGAATATCACCACAAGAAGACAAAGCATATACATATACCTTAGATAGCATAAACACAGAAAACTTTACTGTAGATTTCCTACTTCTTGCAACACCTGCTGAGGTTTCTATTAATATCTTAGAAAAGTTACAAACTAAAAATATCAAAGTTAAAGTCATTGACCTAAGTGGTGCTCTTAGATTAGATAAAGAATCCTTAAGATCATGGTATAACTTATCTCATTCTATTCAAGGACTTGAGCATAGTGCTAAATATGGGCTTTCTCCATATGTTAACTTTAATAAGAATGATACTGTAATAGCAAATCCTGGATGCTATGCGACATGTGTATTATTATCACTACTCCCCCTACTAAAGCATAATCTAATAAAAACTAGCAATATTATTATAGATGCTAAATCAGGAGTTTCTGGAGCAGGCAAAAAACCTAGAGAAGATCTAATGTTCTCAGAGATGCTCAATAACTTTTTTCCATATAAAATTGGCAAACATCAACATACTCCGGAGATTCTAAAAGCTTTATCAGAGTTTGATATTAAAGAAGATGAGCTTTACTTCAACACAAGTATGTTGCCTGTTCACTCAGGTATTTCTATGAGCATTTATGCAGATCTTAATTTAGCAGATAATCTATCAAAAAAAGAACTTAGAGATTTAGTCAGTGATGCTTATAACAAAGAATATGCTGGCTACCCTTTATTTAAATTTATTGATATTGCAGCAACAACGAATTCAGAAGCATCATCATTCTTATCAATTAAGAACATAGCTGGCACACCCAACACTCATTTAGGATTTTCGATTAAAAATAACAAAATCATAATTTTTTCTTTTATCGACAATTTATTTAAAGGTGCTGTTACTCAAGCAATTGAGAACTTAAACAATTATTACGGGCTTCCTATAACCACAGGATTATAAAAAAGGAGATAGATATGGAGAGCTTATTTAGAACAAAATTACCAAAAGGATTTTTAGCAGGCGGTGTAAATTGTGGTG
Source organism: Francisella sciaenopsi (assembly GCF_045862875.1). Taxonomy (NCBI): domain Bacteria; kingdom Pseudomonadati; phylum Pseudomonadota; class Gammaproteobacteria; order Thiotrichales; family Francisellaceae; genus Francisella; species Francisella sciaenopsi. The sequence goes on along the minus strand of NZ_BTHG01000003.1, from coordinate 59,844 downwards.
TTAGGCTCTATCGTCCAGATCTAGGAGTCATAATCTCAGAATACAACTGTAAAGCTGTAGGAGTTTTTACAAAAAACAAATACAAAGCTGCACCAGTCAAATATTGCATGAAGTTATTACCTGCAGATAATATCAAAGCGATCATTACAAATAGCGGTCAAGCTAATGCTGCTACAGGAGAAATAGGTGATAAACACAATCAACAAGTAATTGATAGTCTAGCAACAGAGCTAAGCTGCTCATCCGAGCAAGTCTTAATCGCTTCAACAGGTGTTATTGGTCAGAAAATGTCTATTGATAAAATAACCTCTGCGATACCAAAACTAGTAAATAGCATATCAAATATTGCTGATAAGTTTGCAATCTCAATACTAACTACAGATCTACTACCTAAATCAGTTTATAAAAAAATACAGCTATCCACAGGAGAAATCACTATTACTGGGATTTGCAAAGGTTCTGGAATGATAAATCCAAATATGGCAACAATGCTTGGATATTTTCTAACAGATGCTGATATAGATATTCATTTAGCTCAAGAAATCCTTAAAGAATCAAGCGATAACAGTTTTAATATGATTTCAGTAGATGGTGATATGTCTACAAATGATTGTGTATTTTTGTTGGCAAATAGCGCAAGTGGTCTAAAAATTTCATCTAATGATGATATAAAAATATTCAAAGAAGCATTACATGAAATAGCTGTAATTTTAGCTAAAAGCATTGCTCGTGATGGCGAAGGAGCAACCAAACTTATCGAAGCAAAAGTTTCTGGCCTAAACGATATAGCACTTTCTAAGGAATTAGCAAAAAAGATCATTTCTAGTTCTTTAGTCAAAACAGCTGTATATGGCGAATCTCCTAACTGGGGAAGAGTTTTAGCAAAAATTGGTGAAGTTGATATAAATGAACAAACTCTAGAAAGTTGCCAAATATTTATGCAAGGACAAAAAATCTTCGCTAATGGCCTACCTGTTTCAGACGATTTAACAAATCTTAAAAATGCCATGAAAGAAGATACTGTAACTATTGATGTCACATTTTCTCAAGGAAACAAACAAGCAATAGCATGGGGCTGTGACCTGACTCAGCAGTATGTAAACATAAATGCGGAGTATTTATCATGAAAGAATTAGTAAATAAAAGAATCCTAATAAAACTAGGTGGCTCAGTACTTGAAGATGAAAAAGTCATGAAAAATCTATGTATTGATATAAAAAACCTAAAAGAAGCTGGAGCAGAAATAATCATTGTCCATGGTGGTGGTAAATTTATAACTAAGTGTCTAGAAAAGCATAATATTCAAACGAAGTTTCTAGATGGTTTAAGAGTTACCCCAAAAGAGCATATGGAGATAATTCAAATGGCTTTGTATAGAGTTAATAAAAAACTCTCACAAATGTTTAGTAGTATTAATTTAGATGGTATTAGCATCTCTGGTGAAGATAGTAACTTACTTACTTGTAGTCTAATTGACAAGGAAAAGTATGGTTATGTTGGTCTAGTCAAAGATGTTGACCCTACAGTTATCCTAAAAGCTCTACCACAAGGACTAATTCCTATAGTTGCAACAATTTGTCTTACCGATAAATTTGAGTCAGTAAATGTCAATGCTGATAACGTAGCATCTGAACTGGCTATTATTTGTGATGTCGATAAGCTTATCTATATAACCGATCAAAATGGTGTACTTGATAATAATGGCAACCTAATCAAAAGCCTATCAGTAAAAGATATTTCAAAACTAATTGAAAATAAAACAGCTATTGGTGGAATGAGTATCAAGCTTGACTCAATAAAAAACTTTTTAAATTGTTCAAAAAAAACCATCAGCATACTAAATGGTAATCAAGAGAAAATTTTAACAAAAAAAATATTACTTAATGTAGAAGAACTAGGAACAACTTGTGTATTTGGAGGAGGAATATGAAAAACTTATCTTTTAATCATCTACTTTCTGGAGCAGAAATAACAACTGAAGATTTTGAAAACATCATGCAAATAGCCCAAGACATGAAAGCTAATCCTCAAAAATATAACAATGCCTTAAAAGATAAGATAATTGCTCTAATTTTTGACAAACCATCTCTTAGAACTCGTTTTAGTTTTTCCGCTGCTATTATTGAAATGGGTGGCAATCTTATCGAAAGTGTCTCGGCTTCGAGAAAAAATGAACAGCCCAAAGATTTTATTAGAGTAATTCAAAACTATTGCTCTGCTGTTGTGATTAGAACTTTTGCTGATAGCGATGTTGAGGAAATGGTTTCTTACTCTAAAGTTCCTATTATAAATGCTCTAACAGACTTATATCATCCTTGCCAAACATTAGCAGACTTACTAACTTTAAAAGAAGTTTTTGGTAGTCTAAATTCCCTAAAAATAGCTTATATAGGTGATTCTAATAATATTTTATATAGTTTGTTATTATTAGCTAATACTATCAGCTTAGAGGTACACTATGCATGTCCAGAGGGTCATAAACCAGATCAAAAGATTTTAGATCAACTTCAAGATCTAAGTATTGTTAAAGGTTTCAATGATCCTAAAGAAGCTGTCAAAGGATGTGATGCTGTATATACTGATGTTTGGTGTAGCATGGGCTTTGAACCAACCACAGAAGATGCTTTCGTAGGATTTCAGGTAAATAAAGAGCTAATGTCATACGCAAATGATAGTGCCATCTTTATGCATTGTATGCCGATGGAAAGAGGCAAAGAAGTCAGTGAAGATCTTCCCGATGATAAGTGTTCCGTTATTTTCCAACAAAGCTTGAATAGAAAATTTGTCCAAAAAGCTCTTTTGTATATGCTTCTAGGAAAACATGTAGCAGAGTGAATTATCTAAACTAATCCTTTAATTTTAATAATTTTCTAATCTGTAAAGCGATTAAAAACCATAGCAATGTGGCTAATATGGATGTAAATTTTAGAGCTAAAATAACTCCAGGCAGACAAACACCTTTAGAGTGCGTAAATAAACCTGACATTGGTAAGATGTTGTTTATCGCATAAATTAAAACTTCACTTCCTTCCTTGAGTTTTAAAAACTGAAACTCTAAAACACCGATATTTACATATAATAAACAAAGCATTAAAATAAATGGCATTTGTAAACTAGTCCCACAGCCATTAATCAAATCATATAAGCCAACCCAAGTTTTCAAACCACAGCTTTTAGACTCCTTAGCTTTTGCCAACAAATAATGTCTATGTAATTGCTGCGCTTCCATATAAGCATTATTGCGGTTAAAAAATTCTGCAAGTCGGCTGTATTCTAGCGAGCCTGTATTTTCTATTTTTAGTAAGTTATCAAAAGTTTTTTTGTCTATATCTACAGAATGTTTTATTGATGTTTTTTCATCAAATTGTGGCATTGCGACAAACTCACTTTTAGATAAATTTAGTTTATCAATGGTAGTATTAGAACATTTAAATTTATGACAAGTAGCATTATGAAAATTAATTTCATCAAAGATGCTATCATTTAAGTTAAAATTTTTTATTTGACCATTTACAATCACACTAAAGTAAGTGGCATTTTTAAAATTAACTTCTTGAGATATATTTTCAATTTGCACTCTATTTTTTAAATTTATATCTAAGCCACCATGCTGTTCTTTAATTTCTTTACTGTTTTCTATGATATTTAAAAACTTACTATCTTTAATAGTAATATCATAAACTAAAGGTTTGTTACCAATTCGTGAAATATACTTACCATCACTAGATATCCAAATATTATTACAATTTATAAGTTCAAATTTTGATAAACCAATAGATGTAGTCGAATTATTAATGAATACATTAGAAATATCTTTATAAAAATACCTATTATTTTCAAAAATACACATATTAAAACTAAGAATAGAAAAAGCACCTTCAATTTCGATACGCCCACGAAAACAAACATTTTTGAAAATTATTTTTTCAAATTGCTTATACTTTTCACCATGATACATGAAAAAAATATCATTCAAATGTCCTTCATAAAAACAAATTTTTGTTATATCTTTAAAGTTTGGATTATCTTTTTTAATGTGATCTATATATGTATCTAAAAAGACATTAATGTTTTTAATATTATTTTTAATACTCAAACTTATTATCAAAGTATTATTCTCAATAGAATAATTACTCATATCATTATTCATATTCAATCCTTAAATAAAAATCGCCGTCATTCCATGACTTACTTCGACCGACGCTCAGCACAAGTGACCACGGAATTCATTTGATAATTTAAAGTATTACCCCGACCTGCTTTGCAGCCCACCCCTTCGACACTCGAAGGGGAATAACCAAACTTTAGCTACTAGCCAAATTCCCCTTCGCTTCGTGAAGGGGTGGCAGTCGTTAGACTAATGGGGTAGTTTTTACCCAACCGACTTCTCGATAATAGCAATCTCATCATCACTTAGCTCATAGCGCTTGTAAACAGTTTTATTAACTTCTATAGCATTATCTAATTGATTTGTAAAAATTTTAGATGACATAAAACCATATCATTAAGTAAAACAACACTACTAATAGATTATAAGTAAGAAATATGAAGATAAAAAGGAAAGAAAAACTATCTAATATATTTATTCACAAGCTTAACAAAAGCCATTGGATCTTCTATCTTAGCACCTTCAACAAACATTGCCTGAAGAAGTAAAAGCTCAGATAAATCAGCAAATATTTCTGTATCTGCTTCATTTTTAAGCTTTTGAACTAAATTATGCTCTGCATTAAGCTCTAAGATAGGCTTCATACCCATACCAGGCATAAACCCTTGACCAGCCTCTTCCATCATCTTCTGCATATGTAGGCTCATACCATAGTCATTTACAACCACACAGCTTGGAGAATCTGTCAAACGCTTAGATAAGCGTACATCTTCAACCTTATCTTTTAAAACTTCTTTGATTTCTTTTAAAACACTTTCAAAGTCTTTCGCTTCTTTCTCGAATTTTTCTTTGTTCTCTGGAGTCTCAAATTTATCAAGATCGATATCACCTTTGATAATAGACTTCATATGCTTACCATCAAACTCAGTCAAAGTAGACATCATCCATTCATCGATTCTATCTGTCATCAAGATAACTTCGATACCTTTCTTCTTGAATGCTTCAAGTTGCGGATTATTTACAGCAGCCTTATAACTATCTGATGTAATATAGTAGATAGTATCTTGACCCTCTTTCATGCGAGAGATGTAGTCAGCTAAAGAAACTGTTTGCTTAGCATCACCACTTTCAGTAGTCGCAAATCTTAATAAGCCAGCGATCTTTTCTTTGTTTGAGTAATCATCAGAAACACCTTCTTTCAGCACCTGACCAAAACTATCCCAGAACTTTTGATATTTTTCTGTATCTTTACTAGCTAGCTTCTTAAGTTCGCTTAGAATTTTAGTTGTTATTGCTTTTTTGATCTTATCAATAACTTTATTATGCTGTAATATCTCACGCGATACATTAAGTGGTAAATCAGCAGAATCAATCACACCCTTAACAAATCTTAAATATGGAGGTAATAATTCCTTATTCTCCATAATAAAGACTCTACGCACATATAGTGATAGTCCATAATCCTTATCTCTATTCCAGAAATCAAAAGGCTTATTCTCAGGAATATACAACAAGCTATTATACTCAAGATTACCTTCTACTTTGTTATGTATCCACATTGAAGCATTCGCAAAATCATGAGAAATATATTTATAAAACTCTTGATACTCTTCATCAGTTACTTCTTCTTTTGATCTTAACCAAATAGCCTTAGTATTGTTTATTGTCTCATACTCATCTTTGATAGTTTCTTTACCATCTTTATCGTGCTCAACTTTTTTCATCTGAATTGGAGTATTGATACAATCTGAATACTTATTAACCAGACCTTTAAGCAAATGAAACTCAAGTAAATCTAAATGCTCTTCCTTAATATGGAGAGTAATCTCTGTACCACGCTTCTCTTTTGTAATAGTCTCAACTGTGAAGCCATTTTGAGCATCCGAAATCCACTTAGTAGCTTGAGACTTATCCTGACCTGCTTTTCTAGTTCTAACTGTAACTTTATCAGCAACGATAAATGATGAATAAAAACCAACGCCAAACTGACCAATTAAGTCATTATCTTTACTTTTATCACCAGTTAAGCTTTCTAAAAACTTCTTAGTGCCTGATTTTGCAATTGTACCTAGGTTCTCAATAACTTCTTCTTCAGTCATACCAATACCATTATCACTAACAGTAATTGTTTTTGCATCTTTATCAAAATCAATTCTGATAGCATAATCAGTATCATCTTCATTCAAAGCTGCATTTGAGATACTTTCATATCTTAGCTTCTCGATAGCATCAGAGCTATTAGATACTAGCTCTCTTAAAAATATTTCACGGTTTGAATATAATGAATGGATCACAAGATGAAGCAACTTATCAACTTCTGTTTCAAATGTATATTTTTTCTCTGACATTTATATAACCCTCTTTTGTTATACTTTTTCAAATAACTTTATGACAAGTATGTATATGAGAGTTATTGCTATTTTTTCAAGACTTTTTAGATAATTATTCTACTTTTTGTTTATTTTTAGCAGCTAATTCTCTTTCTTGACGTATTTCATCAATAAAAGCGCCCCCAATCAAACCACTTGGAATAGCGAAAACTCCAATTCCCAACATAGAAACTATTGCGGCTATTAACCTACCTAAAAGTGTGATAGGAAACATATCTCCATAACCTACCGTAGTTAGAGTAATAACACCCCACCACAAAGTATTGGATATAGATGAAAAAACCTGAGGTTGAGCATCATGCTCAGCATAAAACATCAAGATACAAGATATTATCAATATTACAAAAATTAAGCAGTATGATACTAACAGCTCGAGATAGATTTTTTTAAATACATTAATTAATCTATTCATAATTGCTGTATTCTGGAAAATTTTGAATACTCTTAGTAACCTCAAAACTATTAACTCATGAGAATTGATACCAAATAATGATAATATTAATGGTAAAAATATAGCTATAAAATCAATAATATTATAAAAGCCGAAAATAAAAACTAGTTTTCTACGAGCAATAATTAATCTAACAATATACTCAATAGAAAATATAGCTGAGAAAGTTATATTAATATAATTTAGATAATCAATATCACCATAATCGATCTGAGCAATTAAAGTAAAAGAATTTATAATAACAAGAACAATTATTATACTTTGATAAATTTTTTGTAGCATATGATAATTTTCATAACTCTTTTATTAAGAGTTTAGCAAAATTTATAAGTATAGGTTAAATTTAAAATAGAAATATTTGTTTAAGATAAATATAGAATATAGAAAAGAGATTATTATTCTTCGTCAGCTGATTCTTCAACTTGAGGTCTATCAACCAATTCAATGAAAGCCATAGGAGCTTTATCACCGAATCTATAACCACACTTAAGAATTCTAGTATAACCACCAGCTCTTTCAGCATAACGAGCACCAAACTCTTCAAAAAGCTTAGTTACAGCAGCTTTATTTCTTAAGAAGTCGAAAGCTTGTCTTCTAAGAGCAACTGATTGTGCTTTAAACTCATTAGAATTAACATCTAATTCATTTCTTAATTTATACTCTCTCTTAGCTAATGTTACTAAAGGCTCAACTATAGTTCTTAACTCTTTAGCTTTTGGTAAAGTAGTTTTAATAAGCTCATGATTAATCAAAGATGCTGACATGTTCTTAAACATAGCTTTTCTATGACTACTAGTTCTACCGAACTTACTACCTCTTTTATGATGTCTCATAGTAATTACTCCTTTATAGTTAATATTATATGATTACTATATATGTTTATTTTCCTTCAACTAGTTCTCTAAAGTTGTCAATTTGAACACCTAGAGATAAGTTGTTATCTATTAATATTTGCTTGATCTCATTTAGAGATTTTTTACCTAAATTAGGTATCTTCATAAGCTGTGATTCTGAATACTGTACTAAGTCACCTAAATACTTGATATTTTCTGCTCTCAAACAATTAGATGATCTAACAGTTAACTCTAGATCATCAATTGGTTTAAGCAATATAGGATCAATATTAGAATCTAATAAAGCATCTCCACTTTTACCATTGCTTGGTACTCTAAGAGATACAAATACAGATATCTGCTCACAGAAATACTCAAGAGCTTTTGTAACAGCTGCTAGTGGCTCAATAGTACCATTTGTTTTCACAAATACTTCTAGAGTCTCACTAGCACCATTATCAAAAATTTCAAAAGCAACTCTTTTTATTGGATTAAAATCAGAATCTACAGCTATATCTCCGACTCTTTCAAGTTCGGTTGGCAGTGCTGAAAGAATTCCAACATTTCTACCTACACTCACAGTAGCTACTAAGCTAAATTCTCTTTCATTAGTTAAAGTAGCAATAGGTTGATCCTTGTTAATTATTTCAATACCTTGAGTAGTTTTGAAATCGCCAGCAGTCACAACACCAGATTTAGTTACTGATAGTTCTAATTCTACTTTTGTTACATTTTTATCAAGTTTTATTGCAACCTTCTTCAGATTAGAAACAATCTCAACAACATCTTCTTTAACATCTTCTAAAGTCGAATATTCATGTAAAACACCACTAATATTGACTTTAATAATAGAAGCACCTGACAATGAAGATAATAAAAACCTTCTAATAGAGTTACCAAGGATATGAGCCATACCTTTTTCTACAGGAGAAACTTGAATTTTATATCCAAAAGCCCCTAACTCTTCTTTAAGCTGTATATTAGGTACAAATTCCTGATTTGAATTATTATTACTCACTAAAAAAATCTCCTTGAAATAAGGCTATATACGAGTCTTTAAAAAATAATAAAATATTACTTAGAGTAAAGCTCGATGATTAACTGTTCATTTATGTCTGCAGATAATTCTGATCTGTCTGGTGAAGACTTCATAGTACCTTCTAAAGAATCAGTATTAACATCGATCCAAGAAAGTTCTTTTCTATGCTTAGCAAGCTCAACAGCATTTTGAATTCTTAATTGCTTTTTAGCTTTTTCTCTAACAGCAACTATATCACCAGCTTTAACTTGAGCTGAAGGAACATTACAAGTATGTCCATTAACTAAAATACCTTTATGTACAACAAGCTGTCTAGCTTCAGCACGTGTAGCAGCAAAGCCCATTCTATAAACAACATTGTCTAATCTTGATTCTAATATTTCTAGTAAAGTAGCACCAGTGTTACCTTTTCTTCTATTAGCTTCAACATAGTATTTTTTGAATTGACCTTCTAAAACACCGTACATACGACGAACTTTTTGCTTTTCTCTTAACTGTAAACCATAGTCAGATAGGCGCGCTCTTCTTGCTCCATGTTGACCTGGTGCAGTATTCATTTTACATTTTTCGTCGTTAGCTTTTACGCCACTTTTTAAAAATAAGTCTGTACCTTCTCTTCTAGAAAGTTTACATTTTGGTCCTAGATATCTAGCCATTATTAATTTCCCTTTAAAATATTAAACACGACGTTTCTTAGGAGGACGACAACCATTATGAGGTAATGGAGTCACATCTGTTATGCTTGTTACTTTTAAGTTTTTAGCATTTAAAGCTCTAACAGCAGAATCTCTACCTGAACCCGGCCCTTTTACTAAAACATCTACGTTTTTTACACCATATTCAAGAGCCATATCAGCAGCTCTTTCAGCAGCTACCTGAGCAGCGAAAGGTGTACTTTTTCTTGAACCTCTAAAGCCACTACCACCAGAAGTAGCCCAAGATAAAGCATTACCTTGTCTATCAGTAATAGTTACTATAGTGTTATTAAAAGATGAGTAAATATGAGCAACTGCATCAGTCACTACTCTTTTTACTTTTTTCTTTGATGATCTAACAGACTTAGCCATATAATCTACCCTTTAATCTTTATAGTTATAATTGTATTACGCCTTTATTGGCTTTCTTGGACCCTTACGAGTACGTGCATTAGTCTTCGTTCTTTGTCCTCTTACAGGAAGGCTACGACGATGTCTTCTACCTCTGAAGCAACCTAAGTCCATAAGTCTTTTTATGTCCATAGAAACTTCACGGCGTAAATCACCTTCTACCGTAAACTTAGCAACTTCTGTTCTTAAAGTTTCAATCTGTTCTTCAGATAAATCTTTAATCTTAACAGTTGGATCTACTTTGCAAGATTGGCAAATTTGTTGCGCTCTTGTTTTACCTATTCCATAAATTGAAGTTAATCCTATCACTGTATGTTTATGAACAGGAATATTAACACCAGCTATACGAGCCATCTACTTCACTCCTAATAATTATTCTTAATTTAGTTGCTATCTGTTGCATTTTGTAACTTGCTAGGATAGCTTTTTAAAAACAAATAATCAAGCTTTATTTAATTTGCTTGATTGATTAACCTTGTCTTTGCTTATGTCTAGGGTCTGTACATATCACACGAACAACTCTATTACGTTTGATAACTTTACAGTTTCTACACATTTTTTTAACTGAAGCTCTAACTTTCATTATATTTCTCCAAAAATATTTCTCTATTTTCTCTTACCACTAAGATTTGCTTTCTTTAGTAAAGAATCATATTGTGTTGACATCATATGAGATCTAACCTGAGCCATAAAGTCCATCATAACAACTACTACAATCAGTAAAGAAGTACCGCCAAATGTAAATGATAGTCCTTGAGCAAAGAACTTAACCACAAAAATTGGCAATAAACATATAGCTGTGATGTACAGTGAACCAACTAAAGTTAGTCTAGTCATAACTGCATCAATATACTTAGCTGTTTGCTCACCAGGTCTCACACCAGAAATGTAAGCACCAGATTTTTTAAGATTATCTGCTGTTTCTTTTGGATTAAAAACCAATGAAGTATAGAAGAAACAAAAGAAAATAATTGTCGCAGCAAATACTACAGTATATACAATACTACCAGGCTGTAATAGTTCTGCAACATCAGCAAACCAACCAAGTGAATTATAGTTAGACAACCAACCAAGCAATACACCAGGCACCATAAGTATAGATGATGCAAAAATTGCTGGGATCACACCTGCCATGTTTAGTTTCAATGGCAAATGACTAGTTTGAGCAGCAAACATTTTTCTGCCTTGCTGTCTCTTAGCATAGTTTACTGTAATTTTTCTTTGAGCACTTTCCATAAATACCACAAAAGCAATCACTAGCAAAAGAAGTATCAATAGAACCCAAACAGATAAGTAAGATATTACATGTTGGTTGGCCTGTGATAGTGTATTAGAGATCTCAAACGGTAAATTCGCAACAATACCTGAGAAGATTAGTAGCGATATTCCATTACCTACACCTCTTTCTGTAATTTGCTCACCTAACCACATCAAAAACATACTACCTGTAGTTACAGAAACAATAGTAGTTAAATAAAATAACCCCATATTGTTTGTAGTAACTAGACCATCCTGATGCAATACAAACGCAACAATACCAAATGATTGTACTATAGCCAAAGCAAGAGTTAAGTATCTTGTATATTGAGTTATTTTCTTTTGACCAGATTCGCCTTCTTTTTTAAGCTCTATAAATTTAGGATATACAGCAGAAAGCATCTGAAAAATAATAGATGCCGAAATGTAAGGCATCACACCCAAAGCAAAAATACTCATTTGAGTAAGAGCGCCACCAGAGAACATATTAAACATACTCATCAAGCCACCTGTTGATGAGTGTTGATTCGATATAATCTCAACCAATTTAGTAGGATCAATATTAGGTATAGGAATATATACACCTAATCTAAATACCAATATAGCAACAACTACAAAAATTAGTCTTGATTTCAATTCACCTGTTGTACCAGAAGCACTATTATACTTTGACATATCTTAAATCTTACTCTACCTTACCACCAGCTTTTTCAATAGCTTCTTTAGCACCTTTAGTGCAAGCTATACCCTTAAGGCTAACAGCTTTTTGAATTTCTCCACTAGCTATTATTTTTACTGATTTGATATCTTTTCTTATAAGACCAGAATCTTTTAAACTATCTAATGTTACTTCTTCAAGAGCTAGATTATTTAATTCATGCAACCTGATTTCAGCAACAAATCTTTTAGACGCAGAAGTAAAACCAAATTTTGGCAATCTTCTTTGTATAGGCATCTGACCGCCTTCAAAACCTACTTTATGATAGCCACCTGAACGCGCTTTTTGACCTTTATGACCTTTACCAGAAGTTTTACCTAAACCACTTCCAATACCACGCCCTAGTCTTTTAGGAGCACTTTTAGAGCCAGCAGCAGGAGCAATTGTATTTAATTTCATCTTATACTACCCCTCTATCTTAACCATATAATATATTTTGTTTGCCATACCACGATTCTCTGGAGTATCTAATACTTCAACAGTGTGGTTTATTTTTCTTAGGCCTAAACCTCTAGCCGATGCTATATGGTTTTCTTTACGACCAATTAGGCTTTTTACTAAAGTAACTTTAAATGTTTTAGCTTGAGTCATTTCTAATTACCCCTGAATCTCTTCAACAGATAGACCTCTTTTATCAGCGATCTCTTCTGGTGATTTAATTTTTGCCAAACCTGCAATTGTTGCTCTTACAACATTAGCTGGATTAGTTGAGCCATATGTTTTTGCTAAAACGTTGTGTACACCAACAGCTTCAAAAACTGAACGCATAGCACCACCAGCAATAATACCAGTACCAGCAGAAGCCGGCTGCATAAATACTTTAGAAGCACCATGGTTAGACATTACAGGGTACCATAACGTATCATTATTTAAGTTAACTGATACCATGTTCTTTTTAGCGTTTTCCATAGCCTTTTGGATAGCAGCAGGCACTTCTCTTGACTTACCTCTACCTACACCAATTCTACCTTTACCATCACCCACAACAGTCAATGCGGCAAAGCTCATAATTCTACCACCTTTAACTGTCTTAGAGTGTCTTTTAACACTAACTAACTTTTCAATCAGTTCTTCGTTTTTTTTCACTTCATTAGACATAATGAATAATCATCCATATTTTATTTATTAAAACTGAAGACCATGCTCTCTAGCAGCTTCTGCTAAAGCTTTAACACGTCCATGATACTTATATCCAGATCTATCAAAAGCAACCTGAGAAATACCCTTCTCTTTACATCTATTAGCGATAATTTCACCAACAATTGCAGCAGAGTTAACATTCCCAGTATATTTACACTTCGCTTTTACATCTTTCTCTACAGTAGATGCAGCAGCTAATACAGTAGAACCATCACCAGATATTACCTGAGCATATACATGTCTAGGCGTTCTATAAACACACAGTCTAGTATGACCAAGCTCTTTTAGTTTAATTCTAGTACGCTTACTACGACTTAAACGAGCAGTTTTTTTATCCATAATTATACTATCCCTTACCTAACTACTTCTTCTTAGCTTCTTTTTTCGCTACGTACTCATCTTCATAACGAACACCTTTGCCTTTATATGGTTCAGGTTTTCTATATTCTCTAATTTCAGAAGCTACTTTACCTAAAACTTCTTTATCAGCACCTTTTAGAATAATTTCTGTAGGAGCTGGAGTTTCAGCCGTTATACCCTGAGGTAACTTATAAACAACTGGATGTGAGAAACCTAGTGTAAGATTTAGCTCATTACCTTGAGCTTTAGCACGGTAACCGACACCTATAATCTTAAGCTTTCTTTCAAAACCTTTGTTTACGCCCTCAACCATATTGCTAAGTATAGCTCTTGCAGTACCAGACTGAGCAATAGCATTCTTACTATTATTCTTAGGTGATACAGTTGCTACTCCATCTTCAATACTAAAAGTTACATCTGTAGAAAAAGTCTTACTTAAAGTTGCTTTAGTGCTCTTAACTTCAACCTGATTACCAGCAGCAACATTTATCGTAACGCCACTTGGGATAGCAACAGGTTTTTTACCTATTCTTGACATATCAAATCTCCTTGCTAACTAAGCTACGTAGCCGATAATTTCGCCACCAACACCAAGATCTCTTGCTTTTCTATCACTAACTAAACCTTTAGACGTAGAAATGATAGCAACACCAAAACCACCATATACTTTTGGTAGTTCTTCATGAGATTTATAAATTCTCAAACTTGGTCTAGAAACTCTTTTTATCATTTCAATCACAGGAGCGCCAGCATGATACTTAAGCTCAATTTCAATTGAAGGATGACCAGCTGTAGTCGTACCTTTTGTACAACCTTTAATATAACCTTCGTTAACTAAAAAGTTCGCGATTTCCATTTTCATCTTAGAGAATGGTACAGAAATAATTTCTTTCTCAGCAGAAAGACCATTTCTAATTCTTGTAAACATATCCGCGATTGGATCTTGCATACTCATAACTTAAATTCCTTATTACCAACTAGCTTTTTTCAAACCAGGAACATCACCTGCCATTGCATACTCTCTAAGCTTATTACGGCATAAGCCAAACTTTCTGTATACAGCATGTGGTCTACCTGTAACCTTACATCTTCTTTGTACTCTAGAAGCTGAAGAGTTTACCGGTAACTTTTGCAGTTTAATTTGAGCTTCCCATACTTGTTCTTCAGAAGAATTTATATCAAGAATGATAGCCTTAAGCTCAGCTCTTTTTTGAGCATATTTAGCTACTAATTTCTCTCTCTTTAATTCTCTCTGAATCATTGATTTTTTTGCCATTTAAAACCCCAATTTAAATTAAGACTTAAAAGGAAAACCAAATGCTTTAAGCAAAGCTCTTCCTTGATCATCATTTTTAGCTGTAGTAGTTATCGAAATATCTAAACCTCTGATAGAGTCAATTTTGTCATAATCAATTTCAGGAAAAGAGATTTGCTCTTTCATACCCAGACTATAATTGCCTCTGCCATCAAAAGATTTAGCACTTAAACCCCTAAAATCTCTAATTCTAGGAATAGCAATTGTTATAAGTCTATCTAAAAATTCATACATACGTTCACCACGCAGTGTAACTTTAGCGCCTATCGGCCATCCGTCACGAATTTTGAAACCAGCAATTGATTTCTTAGACATAGTAACAACTGGTTTTTGACCAGCGATAGCTGTCAAATCATTTAATGCAAAAGTCATTATTTTTTTGTCTTTCGCAGCATCACCAACACCCATATTAAGAGTAATTTTCTTAATAGCAGGTACTTCCATTATATTATCTAGATTTAGCTCAGACTTTAACTTTGCTACAAGCTCTTTTTGATAATAATCTTTTAATCTTGCCATAAAAACTTAGTCCTATAAGTCTATAAGCTCGCCATTAGATTTAAAGTAGCGAACCTTTTTCTCATCAACAAACTTATAACCCACTCTATCTGCTTTCTCAGTAGCAGGGTTAAAGATAGCAACGTTAGAAGCATCAACAGGAAGTTCTTTCTCAACAACCCCACCTTCTACACCTCTATTAGGGTTAGGCTTAACATGTTTTTTAACAACGTTAATACCTTCCACTAAAACTAAAGAACCGCCTTTAGCGAATGACTTAACAACGCCTCTACGACCCTTATCTTTACCAGCGATAACTATTACATCATCACCTTTTTTTAATCTATTCATTATCTACACCTCAATAAATATGACTATAGTACTTCTGGTGCTAAAGATACGATCTTCATGAACTTCTCTGTACGTAATTCTCTAGTAACAGGACCAAAGATACGAGTTCCTATAGGTTGACCATTATTGTTTAGAAGCACAGCTGCATTATCATCAAATCTGACTTTAGAACCATCTTTTCTACGCACACCTTTAGCAGTTCTTACAACAACAGCATTATATACAGATCCTTTTTTAGCTTTACCTCTTGGAGCAGCTTCTTTCACAGTGACTTTTATAACATCTCCTACAGATGCATATCTACGGTGTGAACCGCCCAAAACTTTAATACATTCAACTCTCTTAGCGCCACTATTATCAGCAACTTGAAGTTCTGTTTGCATTTGAATCATACAAATAACCCTTAATTATTATTATACAGGACTGCTGTGTATTTTGCAGTCCGATAAATATACCAATAAACTATAATAAAATCAAATTTATTATTTTTCTCTATTGATAATATCAACTAGACACCATTTCTTAGTTTTTGAATACGGTCTAGTTTCTTTGAATTTGATAACATCACCTTCTTTACATTCATTATTTTCATCATGAACATAGTATTTTGTTGTTTTTTTAACAAACTTACCATACAAAGGGTGCTTAACATATCTTTCAGCTTTTACAACTACAGTTTTATCCATAGCCACGCTAGAAACTTTACCTTCTAACAATCTAATTTTATCGCTCATCTTCAAGGCACCTATTTATTCTTTTCTGATATTATTGTATTTATACGAGCAATATCTCTCTTAGCACTTTTGAACAAGTGATTTTTCTTTAATTGCCCGGTACCCTTCTGCATACGAAGAGAAAATAACTGTTGCAATAACCCTATTTTCGCTTCTTGCAATTGGTCAATACTTTTACCTCTAAAATCTTTTAAAGTATCATTTCTTTTCATTACATCACCTGCTTTTCAACAAAAGTTGTCTGCACTGGCATTTTAGCAGCTGCTCTAGCAAAAGCTTCACGTGCTAATTCTTCTTTTACACCAGTAATTTCATATAGTACACGACCCGGCTGAATTTGAGCAACCCAATATTCAACTGAACCTTTACCTTTACCCATACGAACTTCAAGAGGCTTCTGTGTAATTGGCTTATCAGGAAAAATTCTTATCCAAATCTTACCACCACGCTTGATATGACGGCTGATCGCCCTTCTTCCTGCCTCGATTTGTCTAGCAGTTACTCGACCTCTAGATGTTGCTTGAAGACCAAACTCACCAAAGCTTACCTTGTTACCTCTGTGAGCCAAGCCTCTATTACGCAACTTCTGCTGTTTACGAAACTTTGTACGCTTAGGCTGTAGCATTATTTAGCTCCTTTTTTATTATTTTTCTGATTCATTTGACCAGGAAGAACTTCACCCTTATAGATCCAAACCTTAACACCAATAATACCATAAGTAGTCAAAGCTTTTGATGTTGCATAATCCACATCTGCTCTAAAAGTTTGTAGCGGAACTCTACCATCTCTAGCCCACTCAGAACGAGCAATCTCAGCACCACCTAAACGGCCGCTTACCATTATCTTGATACCTTTAGCACCAGATTTCATAGCAGCTTGCATAGCTTTTTTCATAGCTCTTCTGAACATCACTCTTTTTTCTAGTTGCTGAGCTACGCTATCTGCCACTAGTTTAGCATCGATTTCTGGCTTACGCACTTCTTCGATATTAATTTGTACAGGTACACCCATTAACTTATTGACATCAGCACGTAATTTCTCAACATCTTCACCTTTCTTACCAATTACAATACCAGGTCTTGCTGTATGAATTGTAATCTTAGCATTTTGAGCAGGTCTCTCAATCTGGATTTTACTAACCGCAGCTGCTGCAAGTTTTTTATGTAAAAACTCTCTAACCTTGATATCTTCATTAAGCTTAGTAGCGTAGTCAGAAGAGTCAGCATACCAAGTTGAATTATGCTCTTTTACTATGCCTAATCGAATTCCATTAGGATTTACTTTTTGACCCATTTTTACTACACCTCTTAATTTTTCTCAGCAACTTTCACAGTAATATGTGAAGTTCTCTTTAAAATACGATTACCACGACCTTTTGCTCTAGCTTCAAAACGCTTCATAGTAGGACCTTCGTCAACAAATACAGTTGAAACAATTAGAGAATCAACATCCATACCATCATTATGCTCTGCGTTAGCGATTGCTGAATTTAAAACCTCTTTAAATAACACCGCCGCTTTCTTATTGCTAAAAGTCAAAAGATTAATAGCTTTTTCTACAGGCAAACCTCTGATTTGATCAGCGACCAACCTACATTTTTGAGCTGAGATTCTTGCAAATTTTAATTTAGCTTGTACTTCCATGTATCCTAACCCCAACTATTTCTTCTTAGCTTTCTTATCAGCCGCATGACCACGGTAGTTACGAGTAACAGCAAACTCACCCAATTTATGACCTACCATTTCTTCAGTCATAAGAACAGGCACATGCTGCTGACCGTTATGTACAGCTATAGTTAAACCTATCATATCTGGCACAATCAATGATCTTCTTGACCATGTTTTGATTGGCTTTTTAGAATTACTTTCTTGCGCTTCAAAAACCTTCTTTAAAAGATGATGATCTACAAAAGGTCCTTTTTTTAATGAACGAGGCACAACTTTCTCCCTAATTACTTACGTTTTTGAACAATCAACTTATTAGAACGCTTATTTTTACGCGTCTTATAACCTTTAGTTGGGATACCCCATGGTGTAACTGGATGTCTACCACCAGATGTACGACCCTCACCACCACCATGTGGGTGATCTACCGGGTTCATAGCCACACCTCTAACAGTAGGTCTTATACCTCTCCAGCGCTTAGCACCAGCTTTACCTAAAGACTTCAAGTTGTGCTCAGAATTAGAAACAACACCAATAACCGCTCTACAATCTAAAAGTACTCTTCTCATCTCACCTGATCTTAGACGAATAATTGCGTAAGCATTATCCTTACCAACCAATTGAGCAAAAGTTCCAGCACTTCTAATCATTTGCGCACCTTTTTTAGGCTTCATTTCGATATTGTGAATAACAGTACCTAAAGGGATATTTCTCAAAGGCATACAATTACCAACTGCAACATCTACTTTTTCACCTGAAACAACAGACATATCTTTCTTTAGACCCTTAGGAGCAACGATATATCTTCTCTCACCATCAGCATATAATACCAATGCAATGTTTGCACTACGGTTAGGATCGTACTCGATTCTCTCAACCTTAGCTACGATATCATCTTTATTTCTCTTAAAATCAACAATACGATAATGCTGCTTATGTCCTCCACCTTGATGGCGAACTGTAATTCTACCAGTATTATTTCTACCAGCTTTACTTTTCTTAACCTCTACCAAACCTTTGAATGGCTTACCTGTATGTAATTCTGTATTCTTTACGCTCACTACGTGGCGACGGCCAGGTGAAGTAGGTTTAGCTTTTTTTATTTCAATCATGATTATAAACCTTCTTTAAGTTACTCTGCACCAACAAAATTGATGTCATGTCCTTCAGCAAGTTTTACATAAGCCTTTTTCCATGCTTTTGTTCTACCCTCAACACGACCAAATCTACGCGCCTTACCCTTAATATTAAGGATATTCACAGACTCAACTTTTACCTCAAAAAGCTTCTCTACAGCACTTTTCACATCCTGCTTAGTTGCAGTTCTAGCTACTTCGAATACTATAGTTGAATTAGCATCTGAAAGACCATAAGTTTTATCAGAAACGTGAGGTCTAACAACTGTTTTTAATAATTTTTCTTGAGAATTCATACTAGCTTCTCCTCTATTTCCTTGATAGCTTGCTTAGTGAAAACTACATTTTCAAAACAAACCAAAGAAACTGGATTAATTTCCACAGAATCACATACTGCTACATTCTTAAGGTTTCTAGAAGATAAGTATAAATTTTCATTAAACTCTTCCACACCAACAACAAAAAGAACATCTTTAACACCTAAAGAATCAACTACTGATTTGAATTCTTTTGTTTTAGGAGTTTCTAATTTCAATGATTCAACCACAGTCATTCTATCTGATCTTACAAGTTCAGATAATATAGATTTAACTGCACCCGAGTACATTTTACGATTTACTTTTTGCTTATAGCTTTTAGGCTTAGCTGCAAATGTAACACCACCCTTTCTGAAGATAGGCGAACGAATAGTACCCGCTCTTGCTCTACCCGTACCTTTTTGTCTCCAAGGCTTAGCCCCACCACCAGATACTTCTGATCTAGTTTTTTGAGCCTTAGTACCTTGACGAGCGCCTGCCATATAAGCAACAACAACCTGATGAATCAGAGATTCATTATAGTCTGCCGCAAAAACTCCGTCTGCAACACCTACTACACCAGCCTCTGCACCAGCTAAAGATTTTATATTTAAGTCCACAACAACTCTCCGGTATAATTAATATTTATCTACTAACTTTTAACAGCTGGAGTAACGATAATATCTCCACCAACTGAACCTGGAATACCACCCTTCAAAAGTAATAAACCATTTTCCGCGTCCACTCTCACAACTTCAAGTGACTGAATAGTAACATTCTCGCTACCTAAATGACCAGCCATCTTCTTGTTCTTAAATACTCTACCTGGAGTCTGGTTTTGACCAGTAGAGCCATGAACCCTATGAGAAACAGAGTTACCATGAGTAGCATCTTGAGTAGCAAAGTTGTGACGCTTAACACCACCTTGGAAACCTTTACCTTTAGATACACCTCTGACATCGACTTTCTGACCTGCTTCGAAAATTGTAGCATCTATAGACGCACCAACCTCATACTCAGAAGCATTATCAATAGCAAACTCCCACAAACCTCTGCCAGGCTCAACACCAGCTTTCGCATAGTGACCTGCTGCAGGCTTGTTTACATTAGAACGCTTCTTAAAACCAGTAGTTACTTGGACAGCATTATACCCATCTGTTTCAGTAGTTTTAACCTGAGTAACTTTATTAGCCTCAACTTGAACAACCGTTACAGGAATAGAAACACCATCTTCAGTAAATATACGAGTCATACCACATTTGCGACCAACTAATCCTAAAGACATTATTATATCCTCTATTATTATTATATTAACTTCGCGATTACGATTGACCGCGAAGACCTAATTGATACTATTTTCGAAAAATTTTCAAAAAAGTAACGTATATATTAGCTTAAACTGATCTGAACATCAACACCTGATGCTAAATCTAGCTTCATTAGAGCATCAACAGTTTTATCTGTAGGCTCTACAATATCAATCAATCTCTTATGAGTTCTGATTTCATATTGATCTCTTGCCTTTTTGTTTACGTGCGGAGAAATAAGAATTGTAAACTTCTCTTTACGAACTGGTAAAGGGATTGGCCCTTTAACTTGTGCCCCTGTTTTCTTAGCCGTATCAACAATTTCTTGAGTAGAAATATCGATAAGTTTATGATCAAAGGCTTTCAATCTAATTCTGATACGCTGATTATTTATAGCCATTTTAAATTTATCCTTTTAATTATGAGTTACGTGATTTTATAATTTCATCTGCAATATTGTTTGGTACTTCTGCATACTTCTTAAACTCCATAGAGAAAGATGCTCTACCTTGGCTCATAGAACGAACATTAGTAGCATAACCAAACATTTCAGCAAGAGGAACTAGAGCGCTAACCACTCTACCACTTGGATTCTCATCCATACCTTCGATTATACCTCTTCTTCTGTTAAGGTCACCCATAACATCACCAAGATAATCTTCCGGAGTCACAACTTCAACCTTCATGATCGGCTCAAGTATACAGGCATTAGCTTTCTTTGCACCCTCTTTAAGAGCCATAGAACCAGCAATCTTAAATGCCATCTCAGATGAGTCAACATCATGGTATGAACCATCAAATAGAGTAGCCTTAACACCAATCATAGGATATCCAGCCAACACACCATTAGTCATTTGCTCTTCGATACCTTTAGCAACAGGACCAATAAATTCTTTAGGTATCACACCACCAACAATCTCATCAACGAACTCAAATATTTTTTCTTCGCCAGCATCATTAGTAGAGACTTCTAAAGGCTCAAACTTAACTACAACATGACCATACTGACCACGACCACCCGACTGACGAACAAACTTACTATTTTGCTCAACAGTTCCGCGAATAGTCTCTCTATAAGCAACCTGTGGGTTACCTACATTAGCTTCAACCTTAAACTCACGTCTCATACGATCAACAATAATATCTAAGTGAAGCTCACCCATACCAGAAATAATTGTTTGACCTGACTCTTCATCAGTCTTAACTCTGAAAGATGGATCCTCTGCAGCTA
This sequence comes from Francisella sciaenopsi, assembly GCF_045862875.1. Lineage (NCBI taxonomy): Bacteria > Pseudomonadati > Pseudomonadota > Gammaproteobacteria > Thiotrichales > Francisellaceae > Francisella > Francisella sciaenopsi. Next base: position 37,910 of record NZ_BTHG01000003.1, on the reverse strand, counting down.
ACTTACCTAAAGCTATAGACATTTTTTCTTGGTCTGCTTTAGTTTTTGGCTCAACAGCAACAGAAATTACTGGCTCTGGGAAATCCATTCTCTCAAGAATTACTGGCTTATCAAGATCACAAAGAGTATCACCTGTAGTTACATCTTTAAGACCGATACAAGCAGCAATATCGCCAGCACGAACTTCTTTAATCTCTTCACGCTTATTCGCGTGCATCTGTACGATACGACCTACACGCTCTTTTTTACCCTTAACAGGGTTATAAACAGCATCACCAGACTTAAGCACACCAGAATAAACACGAATAAACGTTAAGTTACCCACAAACGGGTCTGTAGCAAGTTTAAATGCTAAAGCTGCAAATGGCTCATCATCAGATGAAGATCTAGAAGCTGGCTCACCATCTTCAGTCTCACACTTAATAGCAGGAACCTGGTTTGGAGCTGGCAAGTACTCAATAACACCATCAAGAACTGCTTGAACACCCTTGTTCTTAAATGCAGAACCACAGAATGCTAAAACAATCTCATTCGCAAGAACTCTAGCACGCAAGCCTTGCTTTATCTCAGCATCGCTAAGCTCACCTTCTTCAAGATACTTTTCCATTAGCTCTTCAGAAGCTTCAGCAGCTGCTTCCATCATTTCCATACGAAGTTCTTCAGCTCTATCTTGAAGTTCAGCAGGAATATCAACAAGATCATAAGTAAGACCTTGATCTGCCTCATTCCACATGATTGCCTTCATTCTAATAAGATCTACAACTCCCTTGAAATCTTCTTCTGCACCAATATTCAACTGAACTGGAACAACGTTAGCTTTTAAACGCGTTCTGATTTGGCCACAAACTCTCTCAAAGTCAGCACCTGATCTGTCCATCTTGTTTACAAATACAATTCTTGGAACACCGTATTTGTTAGCTTGGCGCCATACAGTTTCTGACTGAGGCTCAACACCTGATGAACCACAGAACACAACAACCGCACCATCTAGTACACGAAGAGAACGCTCTACTTCAATAGTGAAGTCAACGTGACCCGGAGTATCAATAATGTTTATACGATGCTTATCAAATTGCTGATCCATACCAGACCAGAAAGTAGTTGTCGCAGCAGAAGTAATTGTAATACCTCTCTCCTGCTCTTGCTCCATCCAGTCCATAGTAGCAGCACCATCATGTACCTCACCAATCTTATGAGATAACCCTGTATAGAAAAGGATACGCTCTGTAGTTGTTGTTTTACCAGCATCAACGTGAGCACAGATACCAATATTTCTATATTTTTCTAAAGCTGTATTACGAGGCATTTTCTAATCTCCTATTACCATCTAAAGTGAGCAAATGCTTTGTTAGCTTCAGCCATCTTATGAGTATCTTCTCTTTTCTTGACAGCAGCGCCTCTACCCTCTATAGCTTCTAGAATTTCCGCAGCAACTCTATCACCCATAGTACTCTCTTTTCTCTTACGCGCAGCATCTATAATCCATCTCATACCCAAAGTTTGACGACGTTCTGGTCTAACTTCTACAGGAACTTGATATGTAGCACCACCAACACGACGTGACTTAACCTCTACCATAGGACTAATACTATCTAAAGCCTTCTCAAAAACTTCAACTTCATTAGCAGAAGCATCTTTAGCTTTAATCTTATCAAACGCACCATATACAATCTTTTCTGCAACAGATTTTTTACCATCTAGCATAATATGGTTTACAAACTTAGCAACAACCTGACTCTTAAACTTAGGATCAGGTAGAATATCTCTTTTAGGAGCTCTATTTCTTCTAGACATTTTTACACCTTCTTCAAATGTTAAACTTTAAACACAAATTAAGACTTAGGACGCTTAGTACCATACTTTGAACGACCGTGCTTACGATTATTAACACCTGAAGTATCTAAAGCACCCCTAACAATGTGGTAACGCACACCTGGCAAATCTTTAACCCTACCACCTCTAATAAGCACAACACTGTGCTCTTGCAGGTTATGACCTTCACCACCAATGTAGCTTGTCACCTCAAATCCACTCGTTAATCTTACACGAGCTACTTTTCTAAGTGCTGAGTTAGGCTTCTTAGGAGTTGTAGTATACACTCTTGTACACACACCTCTTCTTTGAGGACACGCCTTTAACGCAGGAACCTTAGACTTAACAACCGATCTCTTGCGAGGGTTGTTCACCAACTGATTTATAGTTGCCATTAGTTATTATTCTCCGTTTTTTATCAGTTTTTTGATTTAAATAGTTTCAAATGCTAAGCACTGGTAGTACCTATGCAAAAATAGCATTAGACAGACATAATAACAAAAAAGCAAAGAAAAGAAAAGAAAAAGTATTATTTATGAGAACTGCCAAAAACAGATTTAAATGCAACATAGAGATAGTTACACATAGAATAAACCGTGAGAATCACCGCTACATAAAGCATCAAAAAGCCCAAAAGAATAAACCAAGTATTAAAGCTAGAGTAATCTAACGAATGTCTAAAATCTATTGCTGGCTTAATTAAGAATATAAAAAGTGCTGCCATCTGAGCCGTAGTTTTGACTTTACCCCACATACCAACTTTGACAACACTACGCTGCCCAAGCTCAGCCATCCACTCTCGCAATGCAGAAACAACAATCTCTCTACAGATCATCACAATTGCTGGAATAGTTGCCCACCAGTATGGGTACATTTCAATAAATAAACAAAGAGCCGTAGCAACAATCAATTTATCAGCAACAGGATCTAAAAAAGCTCCCAACTTACTTGTCTGCTCCCACTTACGCGCTAAATAACCATCCAACCAATCAGTAGCCGCACCCAATAAAAACAATGTAGCTGTAATACCATGATGATGCGGAAATTCAAAATAATAGCACACTACTATGAAAGGAATTAAGGCCAAGCGACCAAAAGTTAAAATATTAGGGATATTAAAAAACATAATACTAAACCCCAGTATGTCCAAATCCTCCAGCAGCCCTAACAGTCTGCTGAGAAAACTCATCTACAACATCGAACCTTGCTTGAACCACAGGAACAATCACAAGTTGAGCAAACCTCATTAAAGGCTCGATCTCTACAATCTCTTGAGAGCGATTAAAGCAAGACACCATCAACTCCCCTTGATAGTCAGAGTCAATAAGACCAGTACCATTACCCAACACCAAGCCTTTTTTATGTCCTAATCCAGATCTTGGCAAAATCATTGCAGCATAATTTGGGTTTGCCACATTAATAGCAATTCCAGTACCTATTAGCTTACATTCACCAGGTTTTAAAAACTCTGCTTGTGATATACACGCCCTAAGATCAACTGCCGCCGAGCCTTCTGTACCATACATAGGTATTTCTTTAACAATCTCTCTATTCAAAATCTTCAATTCTATATTCAAAACAAATCCCCTATATGACAAACACGCCAGCTAAATAACCAAGAGTCACAAAAATAGGCAATGCAGGCATATAACCATCCAACCTATCAAGCACCCCACCATGACCTGGCAATATATTTCCACTATCCTTAACTCCTGCGATACGCTTCATCATACTTTCAAAAACATCTCCAATAACAGACAAAGCAGCTACCAAAGCAGAAATGACAACCATTGATAAATATTCAAAAATGTCCAAATTCATAAATAACAGAAATATTACAGCGATAACCACCGCACAGACCATTCCTCCCAATAAACCCTCGATAGTTTTATTTGGACTCAACCGTGGAAGCATCTTACGCTTACCAATCGCCTTACCTGTAAAATATGCACCACTATCAGCACCCGCAACAACCAATATAAACATAAATATCCATGCAACCGAATTACTGTGAAGCACATATAATGATGCCGCAAATGGAGAAATTGCAAATAATCCAAGTATCAACATTTCATTAACAGATAACGTATCAAATTTTTGACGTTCATATCCGCTAAGTCTATAAATCGCATATAGCCAAAATATAGGAAAAATATACTGAATATAAACAAAGAACTCTGAAACAACAAACAGCACTATCATAAATATCATAAGATAATTTACTGTTTCTTGTTGACCAACCTTTGTAAACTTAAGCCATTCATATGCTGAAAGCATAGCAACCAAAAATACCCCAACACCAAAAAGATAGTCATTTGCATACACAAGTCCTGCAAAAACAAAAACTACTAACAATATCCCAGTTATTATCCTTTCTTTCATATATTCCTCTTTTCAAGTTGTTCGCCACTCTTGCCAAACCTTCTCTGGCGTGAGTAAAAATACTCTTCTGCTTTCTGAAACTCAGACTTTGTAAACTCAGGCCACATAACATCAGTAAAATACATCTCAGCGTAAGATAACTGCCACAGCATAAAATCACTTAACCTAACCTCTCCACTAGTTCGAATAAGCAAATCTACTGGCATCTCACCGGCAATTGTATAACTACCAAAACTATCTTCTGATATATCATCCGGTGCTATCTTACCACTATCCACCTCCGCAACAATAGACTTCACAGCGTGAACAATATCCCATCGCCCAGCATAGTCAACTGCCAGTCTAAGCTGAAGTCCCGTATTACCATCAGTAACCGACTCGCAATGCTCAATCATTTGCACAAGCCTATCTGATAATCTAACCCTATCTCCAATAACTTTTAAAACAACATTGTTTTCATGTAATTTTGGAGTCTTGTCCTTCAAAGTTTTATAAAAAAGATCCATCAAATCAGAAACTTCTTTAGCAGGCCTAAGCCAATTATCTCGACCAAATGCAAAAAGAGTCAACATTTGAATATCATGCTCAATACAATACTCTATAGAAGCATCTACACTGGATATCGAATTTCTATGACCAAATATTCTTGGCTTTAACTTACTTCTAGCCCAGCGCCCATTACCATCCATAATTATAGCAACATGCTTGAGAGCATTTTCCTTAGCCAAGCTCATAACAAGTAAATATAAAGTTTAAACTAGATAAATAATAAGAAAGAATAAAGAGAAATACAAGTTTTATTGAGAAATCTAATAATTAGACCACCATTAGATCTTGTTCTTTTTTAACAGCAAGAGCATCTGCCTGAGCGATCATCTTATCTGTAATTTTCTGAATATTATCTTCTGCTCTTTTAGCCTCATCTTCTGTTATCTCTTTTTCTTTAAGAAGTTCTTTGATGTCACCATTAGCATCACGGCGTATATTTCTGATAGAAACTCTACCACTCTCAGTTTCAGATTTAACAAGTTTAACAAGCTCTTTTCTACGTTCTTCATTAAGCGCAGGCATAGGAACTCTCAAGCTATCACCTAAGTTAGTTGGATTAAGACCTAAGTCAGAAGTTATAATAGCCTTCTCAATCTTGCCTGCAAGACCCTTCTCCCAAGGAGTAATACCTAGCGTTCTAGCATCAAGAACAGTGACATTAGCCACTTGAGTAATTGGCGTAGCAGAACCGTAATAATCTATAGTTACATGAGCTAAAATATCAGGATGAGCTCTTCCAGTTCTAATTTTAGCTAAATCATCGGCTAAAACCTCTAATGTTTTACTCATTCTATTTTCAGCATCTTTTAGAATATCGCTTATCATAAAAACTATTCCTTTTAAAAAAATTAGTTAGTCTAAAGTAACCCAAGTACCATACTTTGAATCAACAACAGCATCAACCAAAGCATTCGGCTGAGTCAAATCAAACACATATATTGGAATACCAAAGTCTCTACACTGGGTAAATGCTCCCAAGTCCATCACACTCAACTCTTTACTAACCACCTCTGAAAAAGTAACTTTATCAAAGCGCTTAGCATCTGGGTATTTATTTGGATCCTTATCATACACACCATCTACAGTTGTAGCCTTTAACAAGGCATCTGCACCAATCTCCACCGCTCTAAGGCTAGCTGTAGTATCAGTTGTAACAAATGGATTACCAGTACCACCTGCAAATATCAAGACCTTACCTTTTAAAAGCTCTTGATTAAATTCATGTGCACTAGCAACTTTTAACAAACCATCAATACCTTTAGCCGAAAAAGCCTCAGCTTCGACTCCCTCGCTGATCAACATATCACGAAGAGCTAAAGCATTAATCATAGTAGCAATCATACCCATAGAATCTGCAGTAGCTCTTCTAATTTTATCACCAAAGTTAGCTCTGCCACCACGAAGGATATTACCACCACCAACAACTATCGCTAGCTCAACACCTGAATTAACAAGAGTTTTGATTTGATTTATGATAGGAGCAGCAGATTCAACACTTATACCAAAACCTTGATCTGCCGATAAAGATTCTCCACTCAACTTAAGAAGAACTCTTTTAAGTTTTGGAGAACTTTGAGAACATTCTAACGAATCATTAGACATATATTAACCTTTAATTTGGCTCATCACCTCTGCTGCGAAGTCTTCTTCTTTCTTCTCAATACCTTCACCAACATCTAGACGGATAAAGTTGATTACTTTCGCACCCTTATCTTTAACTAGTTTTTCAACTAAAATACTAGGGTCTTTAACAAAAGCCTGACCAGTTAAGCTAACTTCACCAGTGAACTTCTTCATACGACCAACAACCATTTTCTCAGCGATTTCTTTTGGCTTACCAGATTGTATAGCAATCTCAACTTGAATAGACCTTTCTTTCTCTACAACATCTGCAGGAACGTCTTCAGGGTTAACATATTGAGGATTAGCAGCAGTTACATGCATAGCAATATCTTTAGCCAATTCTTCATCACCACCCTCTAGAGCAGCAACTACACCAATTCTACCACCATGAACATAAGCGCCTAAATTACTAGCTTCGATAGTCTTAACTCTACGCACTTGAATATTTTCACCAATTTTAGCAATTAGTGATTTACGCGCATCTTCAACAGTTTCACCAGTTGAAGTCTTAGAAGCTAAAACTTCTTCGATAGTCTCTGCCTTTGCTGCATGAGCTGCTTTTACAGCCTCTTGAGCAAACTTCTTGAAAGTCTCATCTCTAGCAACAAAATCTGTCTCAGAATTGATTTCAAGTAGAACAGCTCTACCATCAGCAGCATAAACTTCGATAACACCCTCAGCCGCAACACGTGAAGCTTTTTTGTCAGCCTTTGCTTGTCCAGAAATTCTCATTTCTTCAGCAGCTTTTTCAATATCACCAGCAGCTTCAACTAGAGCCTTTTTACACTCCATCATTCCAGCACCAGTTCTTTCTCTAAGTTCTTTTACTAATTTAGCAGAAATATTTGACATTGTTTTATCCTTGTTTGTTTCTTATGCTTCTGTAGTTTCTTCAGCTTTTGCTTCCACTGCTCTGTCTAAACCTTGAGCATCAATAACAGCATCTGCAAATTTCGTCATGTAGAAAGATATTGACTTAACAGCATCATCATTACCAGGGATGATATAATCAATACCTTCAGGGTTTGAGTTAGTATCTACAATTGATACAACTTTGATACCTAGTTTTTGAGCTTCTTGAATAGCAATATGCTCTTTGTTGCTGTCGATAACAACGATAGCATCAGGTAAGCCACCCATTTCTTTGATTCCACCAAGAACTTTTTCTAACTTTTCAATTGTTCTGATATTTTGAAGCATTTCTTTCTTAGTCAATGAATCTAAAGTACCATCTTCTTTCATCTTCTCTAACTGAGCAAGTCTTTTGATAGATTGTCTAACAGTTTTGTAGTTAGTAAGCATACCACCTAACCATCTATGGCTTACAAATGGCATACCACATCTTTTAGCTTCTGCTTCTATGATATCTTGCGCTTGTCTTTTTGTGCCAACAAAAAGAACTTTACCACCATTAGCTACAGTTTTACCAACAAAGTTAACTGCATCTTGAAAAAGAGGAACTGTTTTCTCAAGGTTTATAATATGTACACCATGGTTAATACCAAAAATGTATTCTTTCATTTGAGGGTTCCAGAAAGCTTTTTTGTGTCCGAAGTGAACACCAGCAGATAACATTTCTTTCATTAAAGACATTTTGATTTTCCTTATTTGGGTTATATCTAGTATCTTAGTTATGCCAAATATCCCTAACAGACACCCTTTGACACAACTTACTAACTTTGAAGATACATGATTTATTAATTAAACATTAGCTCATATATAATACAAGCCGTAAAATTTTATCACACTTAATTTATAAATTACAAAAGGTATTTTATATTTATTTAAAATGCTAAAATGTCCCAAAATAAATTAAAAATAGAGATCAAAAATGATTTCATTAATCGTTGCTTATGATAAAAATCTTGGTATAGGTAAAGAAAATACTCTAGCATGGAAGCTTTCTGAGGATCTAAAAAACTTCAAAAAGATAACTGAGAATAACTATATCGTAATGGGTAGAAAAACCTTTGAATCAATTGGTTGCCCCCTCCCTAACCGTAAAAATATTATCCTAACTAAAGATAAAGATTATAGGCAGGATAAGTGTTTAATAATCAATAATGTTCAAGAAATTCTAAACTTCGCGCAATCAAAACCGCATTATGAGATTTTTATAATTGGTGGCGCACAAATTTACAAAGAGTTTCTAGGACATGCTGACAGGCTATACGTAACCGAAGTAAATACAGAAATGGCTGATCTTGATGCTTTCTTTCCTCAATGGGATAAGTCACAATTCAAAAGGATTGGCTTTAGAGAATATATAAAAGATGAAAAAAATCAGTTTGACTTCACGTTTAGCGTATATGAAAAAATCTCTATCTAATCTTCCGTAAATAAAGCTGTCGATAAGTACCTCTCCGCACTAGATGCAAAGATAACCACTATCAATTTGTTCTCATTCTCAGTACGTTGTGCTATCTCAATTGCAGCCTTCAACGCTGCACCGGATGAAATACCAGCCGGCACGCCTTCTTCACGTGCCACTAAACGAGCATACTCTAAAGCATCCTCATCACTAACCGTAACAATATCATCGATTATAGATGTATTTAGAATCTCTGGAACAAATCCAGCACCTATCCCTTGAATCTTATGCGGACCAGACTTACCACCAGATAAAACAGGGCTAGACACAGGTTCTACTGCTACCGCCTTAAAACTAGATTTCTTGTGCTTGAGAACTTCAGCAACACCTGTAATAGTACCACCCGTACCTACACCTGCAACTAGAATATCTACCCTACCATCGGTATCTTGCCAGATTTCTAAGGCTGTTGAGTTCCTATGCGCTTCTGGATTAGCAGGATTAGTAAATTGACCCAATATAACACTATCTTTTAATTCTTTTAATAAATCATTAGCTTTGGCGATCGCTCCAGCCATGCCCTCTGCCGCAGGAGTTAAGATAAGCTTGGCTCCAAAGTGTTGTATTAACTTCCGTCTTTCAATTGATACAGTCTCTGGCATAGTAATGGTTAGATCATAACCCTTTGCAGCAGCAATAAATGATAGTCCAATCCCAGTGTTGCCCGATGTTGGTTCTATCAAAGTTGTAATACCCGGCTTTATATCACCAGCCTTTTCAGCATTTTCGATAAGATTTAGAGCTACTCTATCCTTAACAGAAGACAACGGATTAAAAAACTCCAATTTAGCAACCAAATTAACTTTTAAACCAAATAACTTCTCTATTTTATGTAATCTAAGCAATGGCGTGTTACCAATGGTTTCAGCAAAATTGTTACATATATTCATATCCATAACCTTTTATTATATTCATACAACAACCTGATGCCATTTTATCTTATTTTAATAGCCAAAACATTGGTTTTATAATAGTATAGTAAAATCAAAACAACGCTTTGGAGTCTTATGATTAAACTAATACGATACTATCAACAACAAGACCCCGCTGCACCAAGCATCCTTGAAACAATATTTGCATATCCTGGACTACACGCAATATTACTTCACAGACCTGCAAATCTACTATGGCGCTGTAAATTGAAATTTTTAGGTAGATTATTATCACACATCACGCGTTTTTTAACAGGAGTCGAAATACATCCTGGAGCAACTATCGGCTCATACTGCTTCATTGATCATGGTATGGGGATTGTAATTGGTGAAACAGCAATAGTTGGAAATTATGTATCTCTGTATCATGGCGTAACACTTGGGTCATCTGGAAATCCAAAGCTCAGACATACAAAACGTCACCCAACAGTTGAAGATGAGGTAATAATCGGAGCTGGAGCTAAAATTTTAGGTAATATAACTATCGGTAAACACTGTCGAGTATCACCAAATAGTGTAGTAATGGAAAGTATGGAGCCGTATACCACTACCTTACCTATACAAACAAAGATAGTTCACCAATCAACTCAAAAAAATTAATTCATCCATGTGAAATAAATAGAACAAACATCTCTTGATGACATAAAAAAAGCCACTCAAGGTGGCTTTTTAATTTGGCATCCCGTAGGGGATTCGAACCCCTGTTGCCGCCGTGAAAGGGCGGTGTCCTAGGCCTCTAGACGAACGGGACTTAAGACTTTTAATCACTGTCTTCAGCGATATGATGTGTATTATAATGACTTTTATAACTTAGTCAAGCCCTTTTGTTAATATTTTTATTTTTTTATGAATTGCATAGTTCTTTTATTGCTCTTTGTAATCTAGATAGTACTTTTTCTTTCCTCAAAAGCTTCAAAGTAATACCAATATCTGGTGACTGGCCTGAGCCAGTGATAGCTATACGCAACGGCATACCAACTTTACCCATACCAACTTCACACTGCTCTGCTGTTGATGCGACTACGTTATGCAAAGTATCTGGATCTTGCCATTGCTCCGCAGATAAAGCTTCGAAATTTTCTAAAAGCTTAATAAATATCTCGCCTGTTGTCGTTTTAACATGCTTTTTGACTGCTTTTTCATCATAGGCGATATCATCACTATAAAAGTAGCTCGATTTCTCTGTAAGCTCTACTAGAGTATCAACCTTTTCTGCCATCACAGCTACAAGCTCTTGAAGATCAGGACCATTAGCAATATCCAAACCTGCTTTGGCAAAATGATATTCAACCTCTGCTCTAATATCTTCAAAGTTAGATTCTTTAATGTAGTGTTTGTTTAACCACTTAAGCTTGTCAAAGTCAAAACGTGAAGGCGAAGCATTGATATGCTCTAAATTAAAAGACTCTATCATCTCATCTATAGAAAAAATCTCTTGATCTCCATGCGACCACCCAAGTCTAACCAAATAGTTAAGTATAGCCTGAGGTAAATAACCATCTTCACGATACTGCATAACATTGACCGCGCCATGTCGCTTAGACAACTTTGCTCCATCTGGACCAAGAATCATTGGAACATGTGCAAACACCGGAACATTAGCATTTAAAGCTTTATAAATATTAATTTGTTTAGGAGTATTATTAACATGATCATCACCACGAATAATATGCGTAATAGCCATATCAATATCATCAACAACCACACAAAAATTATATGTCGGTGAACCATCAGTCCTTTGGATAATCATATCATCAAGTTCATGATTCGAGATTGAAATTCTACCCTTTACAGCATCATCCCAGCTGACAACACCATCTTGAGGATTTTTAAAACGTACTACAAAACCCTCGCCTTCTTGAGGAATATAGCTTGCATCACGGCACTTACCATCATAACCAGTTTTAAGATTATTTGCTTGTTGATGTTCTCTTAGCTCATCTAATCTTTCTTTAGAGCAGTTACAATAATATGCTTTACCTTCTGCTATCAATTGCTTAATAACTTCATGATATCTATCAAATCTTTTCGTTTGATAATAGATCTCTTCATCATTTTTTAGACCAAGCCAGCTCATACCATCTAAAATAGCATCTACAGCAGCTTGAGTAGATCTCTCAAGATCTGTGTCTTCGATTCTTAATAAAAACTTACCGTTATTGTGTCTAGCATAAAGCCAGCTAAAAAGTGCTGTACGTACCCCGCCAACATGTAGAAAACCTGTTGGACTTGGTGCAAATCTTGTTGTAATCATAACAAAATACCTTGAATATAAAATTGCTTAAAGATTAAACTAGAAACGGACTTCTTGCAAGGATTAAAGCAAACGATTAACAAGTGCTAGCATATCTAATCAAGATGCTATTTCTTGAAAAGAATTGCTCACTATAAGATACCACCTTTTATCATTTTGTATGGATCTACCACTTTATTAAACTGCTCTTGTGATAGAAATCCAAGGATTTTATTTGCTTCGGCTAATGATAAGTTATTACTATCAGCGTAATGCGCCATTTTAGAAGCTTTATCATAGCCTATTACTGGACTAAGAGCTGTAACAAGCATCAATGAATTTTTGAGATAAAAATCTATTTTGTCATAATTTGGTGTCATTCCTTCTAAAAGGTATTTTGTAAAGTTTACACAACTATCTGAAATAATCTTAATCGCTTGAATAATATTAAAAATAATCAGGGGTTTGTAAACATTCATTTCAAGATAGCCTGCTGAACCACCGATACCAACTGCAACATCATAACCCATTACTTGAGCTGCTACCATTGCGATAGCTTCACATTGTGTAGGATTAACCTTTCCAGGCATAATGGATGATCCAGGCTCATTCTCAGGAATTAATAACTCATGAAACCCTGCTCTTGGACCACAGCTTAATAAGCGAATGTCATTAGCGATCTTAAATAATGAATTTGCCAAAGTTTTGAGCTGCCCCATAATCGCAACTAAAGCATCATGTGAACCTTGCACCTCGAATTTATTTGTAGCTGTAACAAATGGTAATCCAGTAATATTAGCAATCTGTTTCGCTACTATTTCAGCAAAACCATTAGGCGCATTTAAGCCGGTACCAACAGCTGTTCCACCGAGAGCTAACTCATACACATCTTTTAGAGATTCTTTAATTCTTTGAATATTTTTCTCAAGTAACGCCGCATAGCCTGAAAATTCCTGTCCGAGAGTTAGTGGCACAGCATCTTGCATATGAGTTCTACCAATCTTAGCGATAGCTTGCCAATCGTTGCTCTTTCTTTTTAGATCCTCATGCATGTATTTGAGAGCTGGCAATAATTTCTTATTTATCTCAAAAGCAGTAGCAATATACATCGCACTTGGAAAGGCATCATTTGATGATTGTGACATGTTGACATCATCATTTGGATGAATAGGAGATTTACTACCCTTTTTGCCACCTAGTAGCTCAATCGCTCTGTTTGAGATAACCTCATTGACATTCATGTTTGACTGCGTACCACTGCCGGTCATCCAAACGTGTAGTGGAAAGTGATTATCAAGCTTACCAGAAGTTATCTCATCAGAAACTGTAACAATAATATCTTGCTTATCTGTAGGCAAAATACCCAACTTGTTATTGGTAATTGCTGCTGCTTTTTTGATAATAGCTAAAGCCTTAACAACCTCTATAGGCATCAAATCCTTACCTATAGAAAAATGCTCTATAGATCGCTGAGTTTGAGCGCCCCAATAACATCTGTCATCAACCTTGACTTCTCCAATACTATCAGTCTCTATCCTATACAAAGCCATCACCCACAATGAATATCCTGATAAATCTAAGATAACATCAAAAACACTAAAAACAAACTTAACAAATAGCATAAATAGATCACTATTGAATTTAGCAACTAAAGAATATTAAATATTGCTTATAGGTTAATTATGGATATCAGTTGTCATGGAATTATTTGAGTTTTTGATTGATCCTAACTACAAGTTACTGTTAGTTATCCCAGTAGCAATACTCTATTATGCACTTAACTTTTTATTTGGTGAAACTGAGAAAGTAAATGTCTTTAGCCATCATAAGATAAAAGACATGGCTGAAATAATAGAGAAAATAGACTCTACAACAGACCCTATTGCTAGAGCAGCTTTGTATTTACAATTTAAGATAGATCATAAAAACTTCCTCAAACGAGAATTTTCGATAGTTCCACCGAGATTTAGAGATATTTATTTACTAAATAAACTTACTGAGTATCTTTCTTTTCAAGAGATAAAAAAATTAAACAAACTAAAAGCTATTGTTTTTGATAATAAAAACGATACTTTTTATATTACACCAAGTTCAAAGATCCTAAAGAAAGTAATTACTAGCTTTATCACATTTATATTTTTAACACTGTTAGCATTTTTAGTATTAGTAGTCTTTGACAAAATCATCTATCTAAACTTTGAAATAAAAGGCAACATAAAAATAATGAGATATTTCTATGAAACTATGATCTCAATATTTATGCTATTGATGTATGTAAAAACTTTAAGATCAATTTCACTAATAATATTTCTAAAAAAAGATTTTCCAAAAATAATAGCTAAGTTACCAGAAAATTTTAACTGGAAATGTCCAATTAAAAATAATTCTTAATTTCTTGATAAAATGTTTATTCAATAGTATTAATCTTTTTATTAAGACTACCAACCACTAGAACTTCCTCTGTAGTTCCCATACTATTTTGTTGTGCAAACTGTTCCCATGAAATATAACTATCTCCATACTTGCCTACTAATAGCGCTTGGTCACCTACTTTAACCATCTTATCTTTCGGCTCATCTGTAATATCCACAACAAGCATATTCATAGATGTTTTACCAATAACAGGATATTTGACACCATCGATAATAACTTGCATTTTACTTTTATAAGCTCTTTGAGGGAAACCATAATTATAGCCAGTTCTTAATGTCGCTGTTGTTGATTTTCTATCCGAACGAGTATATTGCTCAGCATCATAGTTAATTGGTGAATGTGGTGGTATGTCTCTCTCAATAATCGCAACTTCTGATCTAAATGATTTCATCACAGGTCGAAGTTCATGCTTAGGATCTTGTAAATCATCAAGATCTTCACCATAAATAAGAGAACCGGCTCTAACCATATCTCTTCTAGCCCAAGGATATTTCGCAGCAGCGCCTGAGTTAGCAACATGCTGTATAGTTCCTTCTGGTAAATCTAGCTGAGAGACCATCTCATCAAACTTTGCTAATTGCTTTTCTGTCGCAGTTTTTGCTATATCCTCACTTTCATAATCTTTAGCAAAATGTGTCATAACTCCAACTACCTTAATGTTTGGTAGTTTCATAGCTTTTTTTATGTCTTCAACTTTTCTAAAAGCCATTCTTCCCATCGCGGTCTCTATATTTATAGAAACTTTTATTATCACTTTCTTACCAAGAATTTCACTCATTTGCTGAGCTGTCTCAGAAATAATCTTTGCTTGCTCATAAGAGCCTATAATCTCTTCGATATCCCATCCATTATTAATGGCTTGGATTAGTTCAGATTTAGTAACAGGAGCTATTCTTAGAGCTGTAATCTCTCTCCCACTTTGCTGAATTTTAGGAGAGATAATCGCAAACTCTTTATTATCAACCGCAG
Organism: Francisella sciaenopsi; assembly: GCF_045862875.1. Classification (NCBI taxonomy): domain Bacteria; kingdom Pseudomonadati; phylum Pseudomonadota; class Gammaproteobacteria; order Thiotrichales; family Francisellaceae; genus Francisella; species Francisella sciaenopsi. The sequence continues at coordinate 22,606 of NZ_BTHG01000003.1, read as the reverse complement.
CAATACAATCAACAGCAGGCGAATTGACTGTAGCATCAATCAAATTATCTAACCCATGCCCATAAGCATCTGACTTCATTACAGCACATAATTTGACATTATCTCCAATAATACTCTTCACTACTTTTAGATTATGTTTATATGCTGAAACATCGATTTCAACAAAATTAGGGTTTACGCTAACGATCTTTTCTGAACTATCTCTCATCTGCTCTATATTCTCTGCAGTTGCAAACGATAATCCTGTAAAAACACCAAGCATCGTTACTAAAATCTTTTTTCTCATTTACATATCCTTAAAAATTAATCTTTACAAAGTAATATGATTACAAAAAAATATAAATATCTCTAGATTAAAAAACATTGTTGTATATTTTTGAATCAAATATACTGAGTTAATCTTTTGATAAAACTTCACTTTGAATTATGAATATCGTCGAATATGCTAAAACTCGCTACACTACAAAGGCTTATGACTCAACAAAAAAGTTAACCCCTGAACAAATACAACAAATAAAAGACTTGCTAAGATTCACACCATCAAGTGTAAACTCACAACCATGGCATTTTATCCTAGCGACGTCTGATAAGGCAAAAGCCAAAATTTCAAAAGCTGCTGAAAATATACATCCCAAAAATGTAACAAATATTAAAGATTGTGCTTTGGCTATCGTATTTTGCCTAAAAACAGATATTGATGATAAATATCTAGAGCTACTTCTTGATCAAGAGCGTAAAGATGGTAGATTCCCTACTTCAGATTTTGAGAATATGCAAAGAGACGTACGTAAAAAATTTGCTCTAGCATACAAGGATAAACCCCAAGAATTACAGATTTGGACAGAAAAGCAGCTTTACATTGCCCTTGGTAATATTCTATTAGGATTATCCGCACTAAAGATAAATGCTACACCAATGGAAGGTATCGAGGCTCATATAATAGATGAAGAATTTAATCTTATAGAAAAAGGTTATAAAACATCCGTGGTTGTAACTGCTGGTTATGCTTCAGAAGAAGATTTTAATGCTAAACTACCAAAATCTAGACTACCTGAAGATAAAATATTTACAGAAATTTAGCTTATTACATCCCCACTACAATTTTGATAAAAATATCATTATAGTTGAGAAAACTTTTATGAAAAAAAACCTAGAAAAAATCACATCTCTTGATGATATACGTAAAATTTATCATCGCAGAGTTCCTAAAATGTTTGTTGATTACTGTGAATCAGGCTCATGGCAACAAAAAACTCTAGAGTATAATCAAAAAGATTTTGATAAATACTTTTTTAGGCAAAAAGTACTAACTGATATCCAACATCGATCATTAAAAACCAAAATTCTTGGACAAGAGTACAGCATGCCTTTAGCATTTGCTCCAGTCGGTCTACTAGGAATGCAACATCCAGATGGCGAGATTCATGCTGCCAAAGCTGCTGAAGCATTTGGCATCCCTTTTACACTATCGACAATGTCTATATGCTCTACAGAAGAAGTAGCTAAACATACAACCAAACCATTTTGGTTTCAGTTGTATATGATGAAAGATAGAAAGTTTATGGCAAATCTTATAGCGAGCGCAAAACATGCTGGTTGTAGTGCCCTAGTACTAACTGCTGACCTACAAATGCTAGGTAATCGTCATGCTGACATAAAAAATGGCTTAACAGTACCTCCAAAACCTACTCTTAAAAATCTAATTAACCTAAGTACTAAAACATATTGGTGCTTGAATATGTTAAAAACCAAAAATAGAACCTTTGGTAATATTGCAAATCACGCTGAAAATAAAGGTGGATTTGCATCTCTAGGTAAATGGACAAATGAACAATTTGATTTAAGCCTAAATTGGCATGATGTCGAGTGGGTACAAAAGCAATGGAATGGCCCAATGATTATCAAAGGGATTATGGATACACAAGATGCTATTATGGCTCAAAACACTGGAGCAGATGCTATAGTTGTATCAAATCATGGTGGTCGCCAATTAGATGGAGCACCTTCTAGTATATCCATACTTGAAGAGATAGTTGATGTAGTTGATACAAAGCTTGAAGTTCTAATTGATAGCGGTATTCGTAGTGGTCAAGATTTACTCAAAGCAAAAGCCCTCGGCGCTAAAGCTGGACTAATTGGTAGACCAATGGTTTACGGTCTTGGTGCTTATGGCGAACAAGGTACTTATAGAGTTCTTGAAATCTTCTATCAAGAAATGGATAAAACCATGGCATTTTGCGGTTTCACAGATATCAATAATGTAGATAAATCTATATTAATGAAATAAAAATCATTATTAGCAATGATATCTCGTTTAAAATCTTATAATCATGATCCGAAATCTCTATCTGATAGATTATTTTCGGTTTAAACTACCTTTAAAGTACATTAGGTTCTAATATATGAGTATTTCGCTATCTTTTAGAGATAATTCCCTAAGCTTAGATAAGCTTAAATTACCCTCGCGCTATTATCATTTTAATGAAGAACAAAACTATATTAAGCTTTTAAATATCGGTGAAGGGATTTTTCCAGCAGATAGAATTTCAACAAAAATAAACTTATCAAACTCCGATATAATTATTACTACTGAATCTGCAACAAAAGTATATCCATCAACAAGTAAGTTTGGAATAAGTAACATAAAGATAAACCTAGCTAACTCAAACATAGAATTTATAAATGATGAGTTGATTCTTTATAAAGAGTCTAAATTTTTACAATTATTAAAACTAACAATAGATGAATCATCTACTTTCTTTTATGGAGATATCCTTAGTCACGGAAGAAGCTTTGAAAGCTTTGATTTTAATACAATAGCTATAAAAAACCATTTTTACATAAATGAAGAAATAGAGTATTTAGAAAAATATATAAGATCTGGAAACCAGCTAAAAGCTTATATAAAAAGACATAACTCTAAAAACTCTATCTTTGCAAAAATATATTTACGCTTAAAAAATAATGAAATATTTTTAGAGACTCTAAACTCACAAAACTTAGATAGCTTTGCTTTAACTATGAATAAAAAAATGATTCTTGGTGTTTTAAATGATAAAAACATGGACTCATTAAAAACCAAAGTTTTAAAAGTTTGGGAACTTTATAGAAAAGAGTTAGACAAAGGTAAGTTTAACTTGGGAAAACAGTAACTAAAATTATTACTAATGTTAAGGAAAAGTCATGTTTTTAACAAATCGTGAACAAGAAAAACTAATGATCTATACCGCAAGTAAACTAGCCCTAGAGAGAAAGCAAAGAGGTTTAAAACTAAATTATCCTGAAGCTATAGCTATTATTAGTAGTTTTATAGTAGAGGGTGCTAGAGAAGGAAAAAGCGTTGCTGAGTTAATGGTAGCTGCCACAAAAGTGCTCTCTGCTGATGATGTCATCGATGGAGTAGCAAATATGATCGAAATGGTACAAACAGAAGCAACTTTTAATGATGGCACGAAACTTGTTACAGTACATAACCCCATTCAAACTAAAAATAAAGGGATCATTGCTGGAGAGTACATTATTGATGATGGGGAAATTGAGCTAAACTCCCAGAAGCAAAAGTTAAAGGTAGATGTCAAAAATAATGGCGACCGTCCGATTCAAGTAGGATCTCACTATCATTTCTTTGAAACAAACCCTGCTCTTAGTTTTGATAGAGCATCTGCTTATGGAATGCGCTTAAATATTTTAAGTGGAACATCGGTAAGATTTGAACCAGGTTCTATTAAGAAAGTTGAGCTAGTAGCATATGCTGGTAAAAGATATATTAGTGGATTTAATGGTCTTGTTGAAGGGTATCTTGATGATGAAAAAGTAAAAGAAAGAGCTTTCATCAATTTAGAAAAATTTTTAAAGGAATATAGATGATGGCTTTTATCAATAAGAAAAAATATGCTTCTATCTATGGCCCTACTACTGGCGATAGATTTAGACTTGCTGACACTCAACTTATAGCAGAAATTGAGAAAGATTTTTCAATCTATGGCGAGGAGAGTAAGTTTGGTGGCGGTAAAACTATTCGAGATGGGATGAGTCAAAGCCCAACAGCTGGAAATGAAGTAGCTGATTTAATTATCACAAACGCTATAATCATAGATTATACAGGTATTTATAAGGCCGATATTGGAGTCAAAAATGGAAAAATATCGGCTATTGGCAAAAGTGGTAATCCAAATAATTGTGATGGTATCACAAATGGACTAGAGATAGGCGCTAATACAGAGATTCTCTCAGCAGAAGGCAAGATAATAACAGCTGGAGGAATTGATTCTCATATCCACTTTATTTCTCCTGGACAAATTGATGAAGCACTTCATAGTGGCATAACAACAATGATAGGCGGTGGTACAGGTCCAAATACTGGAACAAACGCAACCACTTGTACCCCTGGAGAATTCAATATACAAAAAATGATCGAATCAGTAAATAATTTTCCTTTGAACTTTGGTTTCATGGGGAAAGGAAATTCTAGTAATTATGAAGCTTTAGCATCACAAATAAAAGCAGGTGCAATGGGACTTAAACTTCATGAGGACTGGGGAAGCACACCCAAAGCTATAGATACCTGCTTAAAAGTGGCAGATGATTATGATGTCCAAGTGGCTATTCATACTGATACGTTAAATGAATCTGGTTTTGTAGAAAATACCATAAATGCATTCAAAGGAAGAACTATCCATACTTTTCATAGTGAGGGCGCTGGAGGTGGTCATGCTCCAGATATCATAAAAGTAACAGGTATTGAAAATGTTTTACCATCTAGTACAAACCCAACCTTACCATATACCAAAAATACAATAGAAGAACATCTTGATATGCTTATGGTTTGTCATCATTTAAGCCCTAAAATTCCTGAAGATGTAAGTTTTGCTGAATCTAGAATTAGAGGCAAAACAATCGCCGCTGAAGATGTATTACATGATATAGGCGCTATTTCTATAACAAGTTCTGACTCACAAGCTATGGGTAGAGTTGGTGAAACTATTACTAGAACTTGGCAAGTTGCGCATTCGATGAAAGTACAAAGAGGTGCTCTGGATCTAGATAATCAACGAAATGATAACGAAAGAATAAAAAGATATATCGCAAAATATACTATAAATCCAGCTATTGCATGTGGAATAGATGAATATGTTGGCAGTGTAGAAGTTGGAAAAATGGCAGATTTAGTACTCTGGAATAGAGCATTTTTTGGGGTTAAACCAGAAATTATTATAAAAGGAGGATTTATTGCTAGTGCTATGCTAGGTGACTCAAATGCCTCTATCCCTACTCCAGAACCAAATATATATAGACCCATGTTTGGTAGTTTTGGAAATACTCCTGCTAAAACAAGTGCCATATTTGTAGCAAAAGCATCAAATAAAGAAGCTTTAAATACTGAAAAAGAAATTTTAGAAGTTAAAAATACAAGAAAAATAACTAAACACGATATGAAACTGAATAATTTTGTAGGGGATGTCTCTGTTGACCCAGAAACTTATGATGTAAAAGTAAATGGCGAACTTATAACAGCTGATTATATGCAAGAATTACCAATGGCTAGAAAATATTTTTTATTTTAAGGATACGCTCGTGATAAAAAAAGTTAGAGAAATAGCAAAAAATCTAGAGCCAAATGATAGTGTTGAATTAAACTGGTTTGATATACAAAAGCCAAATTTAACTGCCACAACCCAAAATGATGTAGATTTTATTATCAAAATAAAATTCACACACCTATATGATAATGATATTTTAGTTTGTGAAGATGGTTACAGTATTATAGTAAGAAGACTAAAAGATGATATCTATAAGATAAACTTTAGTAATCCCTTATCATTTGCAAAAATTGCTTATGAAATTGGCAATAGACACCAACCAATTTGTATAGAAGAATATAGCATAAAAGTCTTAGATGATATTTCTCTTGATGATATTATCCAAGCTTGTAAAAATGATCAAACAATACAAATAGTTAAAACCAAAGAATATTTTAGACCAAATGGAAAAGCACATCACTCTCACTAATACAAAAGCTATAAGTCGTTTTCTTCAATTACTTGATGGAAGCTTTCCTAATGGTGCATTTGTTCACTCATTTGGGCTAGAGCCACATATAATATTAGAAAAAGTATCAGATAGATTAGAATTAAAAACATTTTTAGAAAATTTAATTATAGATCAATACTGTAACTTTGATTTCGTATTTATAAGAAATATTTATAAATACTTTACAAAAAATCAACTAGATTTAATAATTAGAGAAGATAATTTTTTCAGCGCAAGATTACCCTATGAATATGCGAAAGCTTCACAAGATATTGGTGAAAATTACCTTAAACAAATAAATTTTTCAATAACTTCATCAATAGTTAAAAAATACTTTGATAGTGTGGCTAATAAACATTCTAAAGGCAATGAACTTTGCATACTCTCAGCTTATGCTTATGAAATAGGACTTAATGTAGATACTTTATTACTTTTTTGGGCTAAGAAAAATATTATAAACATTGCTATGACAAGCTTAAAAATTTCTAAGATAACGCCTTCTCAAATACAACAAACTCTTTTTGAACTTGATGACATATTAATAGACTATATAAATAACACCTCAAAAGAAATAGGTATTTTTAATCCCTTATTTGAAGAGATAATTCATCAACACCATAAATTAGAACCAAAATTATTCACAACCTAGATTATGCTACTAAAGCCTCTATCCATGCATACAATCTATCTATACTATTATTTTTTTTAGAAAGAAAAAGATATGGCTTATTTTTTCTATTTTCTTTCACATCTTTTTCCATAGACTCAATATTAACATCAACATAAGGTGCAAGATCTGTTTTATTTACAATAAGTAGATCACTAAACAAGAGTCCCGCACCCTTTTTTCTAGGAATATCTGCTCCTTGAGCAACATCGATAACATAAAAATAATAATCAACCAATTCATATGAAAATGTAGCGCTAAGATTATCTCCACCACTTTCAACAAAAATAATATCTGGACTAAATTCTTGTTCTAGTATCTGTATAGCTTTTGCATTAGCAGAAATATCATCTCTAATTGCAGTATGTGGACACCCTCCAGTTTCTACACCAATTATTCGTCCATCCTCTATATCTAAGTGCGACTTTAGATAATTAGCATCTTCTTTTGTATAAATATCATTAGTAACTATACCTAAAGAATATTTATCTTTTAAAATATTAGTAAGTTGTTCTATTATCGATGTTTTACCACTACCAACTGGGCCTGCTACACCTATTTTTACACTCATCAAAACCCCCTAAACTCTAACCTGCCCATTTCCTCTAATAATATATTTTAGAGTTGTTAGCTCATTGATACCCATAGGTCCTCTAGCATGAAGCTTCTGCGTACTAATACCAATCTCACCACCAAAACCAAATTCTGAACCATCTGTAAATCTAGTTGAAGCATTAGCATATACTGCTGCTGCATCTACTTCATTTAAAAAGATCTCTGTATTTGTATAATTTTCAGTGACTATGCACTCTGAATGCATACTACCATGGGTATTAATATGCTCTATAGCTTCATTAATATTTGCCACTGTTTTAATAGAAAGTACTAGATCTAAATATTCTGTATCCCAATCTTCTGTAGTGGCTAGTGTAGCATTTTCTAGATATTTTAAACTCTTAATATCAGCTCTTAGTTCAACATTATATTTAGCAAGCTCTGTTTCTAATTCTGGTAAAAATCTATCTGCTATATTTTGATGAACCAAAAGAGTTTCTAAAGCATTACAAACTCCAGGGCGCTGGGTTTTTGCATTTATGATGATCTTTATAGCTTTATCTAGATCAGCAAACTCATCAATATATGTATGACAAATCCCCGCTCCTGTTTCTATCATTGGAATAGTAGCTTGCTGTTGGATAGCTTTTTTAAGACTTTTTCCACCTCTTGGAATTATCACATCAATATATTTATCGAGTGTTACTAATTCTGTTACACGCTCTCTGGCGACGTCCTCGACTAACTGTACTATATTTTTTGATAACCCATGCTTTTCACATACCTCTTGGAAAATATTTTTCAAAGCTATATTTGTATGCAAAGCATCAGAACCTCCTCTAAGGATAATGGCATTACCTGATTTAAGAGCTAATGCTCCAGCATCTATAGTGACATTTGGGCGTGATTCAAAAATCATCGCAATAACGCCTAGAGGCACTCTAACTTGAGAGATTGTCATTCCTTTAGGATGCTTAAAGCCTTTCTCAATCTTACCAATAGGGTCTGCAAAATCAGCAATTTGTCTGACTCCTTGAGCCATAGATTCTATTCGAGCAGAAGTCAGTGTTAATCTATCAACAAATGCTTTTGATAAATTATTTTTTTTAGCATTATCTAGATCTTTTTGATTCTGTTGCAAAATATACTCGGCATTGTCTAACAATGATTTTTCTAACTGATGTAACACATTATTCTTAAGCTCTGTATTTACTTTAGCTAAGTCTTTTGCAGCTTGCTTAGCATTTTTACCCATTTCTACGATAGATAAGTTCATCTAACACTCCTTTAAAAACATATTATCAACATGGACAACTTCATTGTAATCACAATGCCCTAAAATATTAGCAATATCATAACTTTTATGTCCTTTGATTTTTGCTAAATCCTGTGATGAATAATTAACCAATCCAGTAGCTATTTCTTGAGTATCTTCACTACAAACAACAACCGTAGCGCCCTTTTGAAAATCTCCATTAATTGAAATAATTCCACATGGTAAAAGGCTCTTGTTTTGTTTTAGCGCCGTTATGGCTCCTTTATCAATTATAATTTCTCCACGTTTGTGACTACTGTATGTTATCCAATGCTTTTTAGCTGTGATTTCTTTTTTGTTATTTTTTGCAAATAATGTCCCGATATCATGACCTAATATTATCTCCAAAAGAATTTTAGGATCTTCTCCACTGGCAATAACCATATTAACCCCACCTGCTACAGCAATCTCAGCCGCCTTAATCTTAGTAGCCATACCACCAGTACCAAACTTAGAGCCAACATCACCAGCCATTGCTCGAATATCATCTGAAATTTCTGGGATAATATTTAAAAGTTTTGCTGAGCTATCTATACGTGGATTTGCTGTATACAGACCATCAATATCCGAGAGAATAATCAATAAATCAGCATCTATTAAATTTGCAACTAGTGCCGATAAAGTATCATTATCACCAACCTTAATCTCATCAACTACTACCGCATCATTTTCATTAACGATTGGGATAACTCCCTTTGCCAATAAAGCTGAAAAAGCATTTCGCGCATTTAGGTATCTTTCTCTATTAGCAACATCATCTTTTGTCAGAAGCAACTGAGCAATATTCTTACCATATTCAGAGAAAAGCTTTTGATATAAATGAGTTAAAGCTACTTGCCCCACTGCTGCTACAGCTTGCTTCTCGGGTAGCGTTTTTGGTTTTTGTTGCAATCCAAGCTTACCCATACCCGCACCAACAGCTCCTGATGTTACAAGTATTACTTCATAGCCTTGATTATGAAGGTCTGATAACTGTCTAACTAGCTTTTCTATTCGATAAATATTTAGTAGACCTGTTTGATGAGTTAGAGTACTAGTCCCAACTTTTACAACTATTCTCTTAACCGCATTTAGTAGCTCTTTTCTTTGCATATTTTTTGATAATTCATTAGCAATTTGAAACAAGTTTATACTAGCTTATGAGTTTATTTAATCATTTAAATATGTATTTGAAAAAATTATGATTTAAAGTCTAAAATAATACCTAAAATATCTATATTTGCCACTCACCACTTTTGTATTTCGCAATAACCTCTAATACAGCTGGTGCAACGAACTCAGTATCATCAAAGTCAAACCATTTGATTGCTGAGATCTCAGCGCAAGGTTTGATTTCTTGATTAGTATCAGCCGTAAAACACTCTAAAGAAACCGTTGTAGTTCTATCATGATTATCCGTAGTTATGTTCCCTAAGTAACGCATATCATCTATTGTAAGCTCCAGACTTAACTCTTCTTTTAGCTCTCTTACAATAGTTTGGATAGGTGTTTCATCTTGCTCGATTTTACCACCTGCTTGATACCAAATAGTATTATCTCTAGTTCTAGTCAAAAGAATCTTATCATCTTTGATAGCTACAAATGCTGCCGCATAAATCATTAATTTACTTCCCTAACCATTTAAATGATTTTTTAAGAAAGTCTACAGCATTTATTTCAATATTTTTACCATGAGCAACGATTATTCTCTCAGGTTGCCAAGCCAAGATTATCTCAAAACACTCTCGAGCCTGCTTCTTACCAAAAAAGAAAGATATCCTCCAATCTATAGGAGTTTTGCCATTTGGGGCAACTATACCTGATAACTTAGCTATTAAACCTTTAAATCCTGAAAAATAATTTTCATCAAAATTTTCTATAAGATCTGTAAGAATTAGTGTTTTAGAAGGTTTATGAAAAAACACAACCTCTTGCATTACTCTACTACCTTTAAATATTAGCTGGTCAATTTCATTCTGCCACTCAGGTTCTGGAAAATCTTTTAAATCAGCAGTAAAGTTAATATCTTTTCTTTTATCTCTAAGTCCAGGCGATGCATATATCTTTGCATCAGGAAAAATCTTTGCCCAATCTTGCAAAAACAAATGGTGAATTTTATTCGGTGATATTAAAAATTTTACATTACCAATCTCAGATACCTGTGAGATTAACTCAGAATCAGCCTTAACTGGTGAATGAATAAATAAATCGTTATTCTCAAGTCTTATAATCGTCATTCTTGTCGTATACGGAAGACCAAAAAAAGGAACTGCTCCGCCATCTACAACCCAAATATTTTCAGCAAGTTGATTCAACATGGTTTTATGCTAAACAATGTAAAATACAATGAGTCAACGCATATTGAATAAAATATAAAACAGCAACGGTAACTATCATCGGTATTATCAAAAACTTTTTATTTTCATCAAATACAGCAAAAATAATAGCAAAAATAATACTAAGAACTCCCGAAATCTTAATAGCTCCATATATTGACATCCAAACAAAGCCATAAGACTTTAGAACACTATAAACATATTCTGATGCTGCGAAGCTTACTGCTAAATAGCCAACAAAAAGACCGGCAACAAACCAAAATATTGCCATAAATAAGTTTTTCAAAATATAGTCAAGCAATACATATGCTTTTTTCATACTTACAAATTCCCAATCTATAATGCAAATAAAATTGTTTTAAGATTAAACTAGAAATTTGATGGTTTCAAGATAGTTATTTAATAAGCCCTTATTCATTAACACAAAACTAAAGCAATAATTATAGAAAATTACTAAAATAAGCGTATAAACATATACTCTGTATACTAAATAGTTTTAAATGTTTATTTATATATTCTTATAAATTTGAGGAGTTGCCAATGTCATTTTATTCAATCCAAGATGAGCTAGTAGAAAACTATAGATCTGAGGTTGAGCTTAAGTATAAGATGTTAAATGGCCTTTTTTTGAGTACTCCTCTTGATAAAGAACACAATGCAAATGCAATGCTAGCTACATTTGCTAATATCTGTAAAGATCTCATAGAAAATGCTAAAGATCCAATAGAGACTATTGAAAATCTATATCCTGAAATGTCAGAAGAGCAAAAGCTTCAAATCTTTGTCAAATTCATACGCTATATTGAACGACAAACAGTCTTGATAGATGCTCTTGAAGAAGCTGCTTATGCCAAAACACATGATTTAAATGGTGAGTATAGTATCACAAGGCTAGCTAGAAGAGTCGAACGACACGATAAACAAAATGCTTTAAATAGAGCCTTACAAGAATATAAAACAAGACTTGTACTCACAGCTCATCCTACGCAATTTTATGCAAAACTAGTACTACCGATTATCCATGATCTAAAAAAGGCGATTATCGACAATGATATAAATAAAATTCAGGATATTTTCCTACAAATGGGAAAAACTAAATTCAGTAATAAAACTAAGCCAACACCTGAAGATGAAGCTGTTTCGATAATATGGTATCTAAATAATATTTTTTATAATGTGATTCCAGAAATCCAACATAAACTAACCAATGATAATACTAATATTGAAATTGGATTTTGGCCAGGTGGAGATCGTGATGGCAACCCTTTTGTAACAGCAAGTGTTACCAAAAAAGTTTCTAAACATTTAAGAACAAATATATTAAATAGCTACAATAAAGATCTAAAGAGATTAGTCAAAAAGCTTACTTTTGAAAATGTGCATGAAGAGCTTACAAAAATACGCAAAAGACTAAAAACTAATAAATACCCCAACTCACAAACATTCTTGGACGATTTAGTCAAAGTAAAAAATGTCGTAGATAGTGAATATGACTCTTTGTTTGTTGATAAACTTGATAATCTTATCCTAAAGGTCAAAATTTTTGGCTTTCATTTTGCTAAATTGGATATTCGTCAAAATGCAAAAATACATAATCAGTTTTTTAATGAACTTTTTAGTGAGAACTATAACCTTGACTATCAAGCACTCAGTGACTCCGAGAAAGTCAAACACCTTGTCGAACTTGCTGAACAAAAATCTTTTAAAGAACTAGAAATCAACAGCTGCCAAGCTAGAGAACTTCTAGAAACTATTGAAGTGATACAATATATTCAGCAACACAGTGGTTACGATGCTATTCAAAGATATATAATAAGTAATGCTGACTCTACCGTAAGTATCTTAGAGGTTTTGACAATATTTAAACTCTTCAACAAAGATATCGATACTAATAGTAAAATAAAAATTGAAGTAGTGCCTTTATTTGAGACTATGGAGGACCTCAAAAATTCGATAAAAATACTTGATGAACTACTCAAAATACAGCTCTACACAGATAATCTCAAAGTATGGCAAAATACTCAAACTATTATGCTTGGATTCTCTGATGGCACCAAAGATGGGGGTTATTTCATGGCTAACTGGTCTATCCTTGAGGCAAAGAGAGCTCTAAGCAAATATCTTAGCTCAAAAGGTATCAAACCGATATTTTTTGATGGCCGTGGTGGCCCTCCTTCACGTGGGGGTGGAGATATGTTCCTATTCTACAAAGGACTATCTAATGTTGTCTCAAACCACGATGTACAGATAACTATCCAAGGACAAAGTATCTCTTCAAAATTTGGTAATACCAATAGCGCTCAATATAATCTTGAGCAAATTTTGACATCTGGCTTATACGGCAAACTAAACTTACACAATGCACATAAGCTTAATCCTACCGAGATCGCCCTTATCAATGAGCTAGGAAAACTATCTTTCGATACTTATATAAATCTGAAGAATCATCCTCAATTTGTTGACTACATTACAGAAATCACTCCTTTGAAATATATTAGTGAAATGAATGTCGGATCTCGCCCTGCTAAAAGAAACTCTAGCGATAAATTTAAACTAGATGATCTTCGAGCTATACCTTATGGTGCTGCTTGGACGCAAATGAGACAGAGTATCTTGGCATTTTATGGTTTAGGAACAGCTATAAGTACCGTAGTGACAAAAGATAGCAATAGTCTAACCGCACTACAAAAAATATATAAACGCTCTCTTATAATCAAAGGAATATTTGATAATGCGCTACAGAGTATTGCTCAAACAAATTTCAACATTACAAAGCATATAAGTAAAGATCCTAAATACAGCGCATTTTGGCAACAACTGTTCGATGAGCATCAGTTAGCTAAAAAGTATTTGTTAGCTGTAACTGAAAAAGATGAGAACTTCTTGCATGCAAACCCTGTCAAAGAAAGATCTATCAAAATGAGGGATGATATAACTCTACCTTTGGTTATATTGCAACAATATGCGTTAGACTGCTTAAGAAAAAATCCTAATCATAGACATAAAAAGCTTCTAAAAACTATAATCAAAAAATCTCTAGCAGCAAATATAAATGCTAATCAGAATTCTATATAAATTAAGTTTTATTCAGAAAATGGTAGAAATAAGGTGATTTATGAGTAGCTATGCTAATGCTTGCTTCTTCTCTAAAGTTTTAGCATATAACTCTTGATACTTAGCTAACTTTTCTTGCTCTGCAGCAACTACTGCTTCTGGAGCATTTGAGACAAATCTTTCATTAGAAAGTTTCTTTTGTACTCTATCAACTTCGCCTTTAAGCTTGTCTAGCTCTTTATCTAGTCTTGCCTTTTCAGCTTCGATATCAACCAAACCTGCTAACGGAATATTTAACTCAAGCCCTTCGACAATCTGTGATAAAGATGTTGGTGGATTATCATTAAACTCAATATTACTTACTCTTGCTAGAGCTTTTATAAATCCTTCTGTTTGAGCAAGATATTCTTTGTCTGTCTCAGCAACATCTTTGACTATTAGAGAAATCTCTAAAGATGGCTTAATACCTACTTCACTACGCATATTACGTAGAGTTGTAACAACATTTTGCAACCATACAATAGCTTTCTCAGCTTCTGGAGCTTCTAAATCTTGAGTAGCTACAGGATAAGATACATCCATAATTGTATCTTTAGCATCATTTAAATGTGCTTTTAACTGCTGATAAATACTCTCTGTGATAAATGGTATAAGCGGATGCGCTAAAGCTAAGATATTTTCCAAAACTTTAGTCAGTGTATATTTAACACCATTTTTTTGTTGCTCAGATAGTGAATCATCTTTTAAAGCAACTTTTGCAAACTCAACATACCAGTCACAATAGTTATTCCATACAAGATCATAAATAGTGTTTGCCACTAAATCAAAACGATAGTTTGCAAGATGTCTATGTACATCAGCAGTAGCAGTGTTTAACACACTCCAAATCCACTTATCAGCCACACCTAACTCATAGTTATCACAAACTTTATAATCATCAAGGTTCATCATCACAAATCTTGAAGCATTCCAAAGCTTGTTACAGAAATTACGATATCCTTCTACCCTAGCAGTATCGAAACTGATATCACGCGATGTAGAAGCTAATGCCGCATAAGTAAATCTCACTGCATCAGCACCATACGCGCTAATACCTTCAGGAAATTCTTTCTTAGTTGCCTTTTCAATTTTAGCTTTCATCTGTGGCTGCATCAGACCAGTAGTTCTCTTTTTCAGAAGCTCATCTAATGATATACCATCAATCAAATCTACAGGATCTAAAACATTACCTTTAGATTTTGACATTTTCTGCCCTTCGCTATCGCGAATAAGCCCCGTGATATAGATATCTCTAAATGGCACATCATTCATAAAATACATGCCAAACATCATCATTCTAGCTACCCAGAAGAAGATAATATCAAAACCTGTTACAAGTACGCTTGTTGGATAATATTTTGCTAACTCAGGAGTCTTTTCAGGCCAGCCTAATGTACTAAAAGGCCATAATGCCGATGAGAACCAAGTATCAAATACATCTTCATCTTGTTTGATAGCGATATCATTAGCCAAATTATATTTAGCTCTAACATCTGCCTCATCTTCGCCGACATAAGCATTACCTGCTTCATCATACCAAGCTGGGATTCTATGACCCCACCATAACTGGCGTGATACACACCAGTCTTGAATATCTCTCATCCACGCAAAATAAGTATTTTTCCAGTTATCTGGAACAAATCTTACATCGCCCTTTTCAACTGCTTCTATAGCTGGTTTTGCTAGCACATCAGCTTTAACAAACCATTGTTTAGTCAAATATGGCTCAAGAATTTCTCCAGTTCTATCTCCAGTTGGTACTTTTAGTGCGTGTGGCTCTATCTTATCTAAAAGACCTAGTGCATCCATATCAGCAACTATTTGCTTACGTGCTTCAAATCTATCTAAACCTTGATATTTCGATGGTACATTAGAATTTAATGCTGCATCATCAGTCAAGATATTTAACATTGGTAACTCATGTCTTTTACCCATTTCATAGTCATTAAAGTCATGAGCAGGAGTGATCTTTACACATCCTGTACCAAAATCTTTCTCAACATAATCATCTGCTATAATTGGAATTTGTCTATCCGTAAGTGGTAGATTTATCATTTTACCTACTAAATGAGTGTATCTTTCATCTTCTGGATGAACCGCAACAGCCATATCACCAAGCATTGTCTCTGGACGAGTCGTTGCAATTATAATCTTCTCATTACTATCAGCTACCGGATATACGAAATGCCAAAGAGAACCTTGCTTATCTACTTGAGCAACCTCAAGATCTGAAACAGCTGTCTTTAGTTTAGGATCCCAGTTTACTAACCTCTCACCGCGATATGCTAAACCATCTTCGTATAGTTTGATAAAGCACTTCTTAACTGCATCAGATAAACCATCATCCATTGTAAATCTCTCACGATTCCAATCTGGAGATGCGCCAATTCTACGCATTTGAGATGTGATAGTTCCTCCTGATAGCTCTTTCCATTCCCAAACTTTACTAACAAAATTCTCACGACCAAGATCATGCCTTGAGATACCTTGAGCATTAAGCTGTCTTTCAACTACCATTTGCGTAGCAATACCCGCATGATCCGTACCTGGTTGCCAAAGTGTATCTTTACCGTTCATACGATTATAACGCGTAAGGATATCCATCAAAGTCATTTGGAAACCATGTCCCATATGTAATGTGCCTGTCACATTAGGTGGTGGTAGCATTATTGCATAAGCATCTTTTGAATCAGTATTACCACAAGCAAACTTGCCTGAAGCTTCCCAATTTTGATAGTTAGATTGCTCTATTTCTTTTGGATTATAATTTTTATTCATTTCTTGAGTCATTTATAAAGCCTAAATATATAAGTTTATAGAAAAAATTAATGCTGATAATTTTAACAAAGTTCTTTAGAAAGTACTATTGGTTAGTTGGTAATGATATCTTTGCTCCAGCAATTTCTAAAAATTGCTGTTAGCTAAATCATTAAATATTAATATTCATGGATAATTAGCTTAAAATAAGAGTATTACAAAGAAGATGAATAAATATAAAAATTTTTATAAATGAGGTCTTGAGAGAAAACTTATGACTCTTTTGCAGCCTTGATCAAAGATTTTTGAGCAAAATCAGCATCACCTATTTTATAGTCACCAGATAAATCCCAAAACATTACACCATTTAACCCATTATTTTTTGCAATGCTAACTTTATTTACGACACTTGCAGGATTATCAAATGTAATAAATGCTTTCTTATTACTATCATACGCTGTAGCTTGTCCAGCAAGATAATCCTGATTAGTTACCCAATTAAATCCTCCGGCATTCTTTTGTATTTCGGTATATCTCAAAGTACCATCTCCACTAGGAGTAATTGCCGCACCATTAAATGGTTGATAAAGTCCCTGTGTTGTACTTGCTTCGACATTAGCATAAGTTCTTCCATATGCAGGGATGCCTAAATTCATTTTAGCTGGAGAAACTCCGGCATTTACATACGCCTCAATAGTTGCTACATTGTTAAATGTTTCTCTACCCGTTACATCTGCAGGCTGTCTGTTATCATAGTAAAGTGGCGCGTTAAAGTTTGTTACTTGCCCAACATCCCAGGCACCATGATAGTCATAACTCATAACATTTACTATATCAACTTCATTTGTAATTTTTTTCCAGAACTCAGGATATACTGCATCCACATTTTTTATTACTGTTGGGCTTGCTGGAGCTGCAATTCCAACTTTGTTTTGTCCTTTAGGAAGTGCAGATTTAAGATCCTTAATCAAATCAATATAATTTTGTAATTGCTGTCTACCTGTTGATGTATTAACAAAACTCCAAGAATTTTCATTTGGTTCCCAGTCAACATCTATTCCGGCAAATGTTTTGCCTGTGTCATTTTTAACCTGTTCAAAGAATCTCACTACAGATTTAACAAAGCCAGCTCTATGCTGATCATCCATAGCTTTGAATAAAGGTACTGATAAAGACCACCCCCCAACAGATAATACAACTGGCTTACCAAGAGATAATACTTCTCCTATTATACCTTTGCCACCATCCCAATCTTTAGGATGATAATAATCACTTGGAATCTTTTTAAAATCTGCATAAGGGTCAGTTGAGTATAACTTATAATCTTGACCACCTTTAAAATATCCGCTATTTGGATCACTTGCATTACAGAGTTCAGGATTGTCATCTGTTGCATATGGTTGAGCACAATTTCCAACTTGAGCAAAAGCATAAACAATCTCATCTACATGCTGAGCTGGAATATCACTAGGTTGATAATTTGCTTCATATGTCCCCCAGTTAGGATAATATGCTGTTACATTTGCTGCATTTGATGCGCCATAAGTTGAAAGCCCAACTAAGGTAGCTATTACTGTTCTTTTGATTTTTCTTAAACTCATTTTGATTTTTTCTCCCTATTATATTCATGCTAATCAATTTCAAAACTAATTTTATATAAGAGAAAAATAAAAGTCTGTTTCAATGGTGTAACAGTATGTAACAGTTTTGTTACACTATATAAATACGAATAAAATAATCTTTTAGAATTTTATGAAATATAGCAGTTTTCTGCCTATGCCTTTACATTAAACTATAAGTCTCGATATGAAATTTCTACTTTATTGTACTTATCTCTAAACTACATCTTTTATAATAGACATACTTCTTACGCGAAGCCTGCAAAGCTCTATCTTCCTGATAAACAAACTCTTTTAACTCTTTGATTTTAACTCGTTGATGATCAACTGCTACTTCCATGATATTAATCAAAACATCATAACCTGAAGTGATAAATAAATTATCTGTGATAAGAATCGGAATATTTTTATATTGGTTATATTCTCTAGCAGTTATAGCACAATGATGCGGTATAAAAGAATCTTGACCATCTTGCCACAAATCATCATCAAGTTGTTTTGCAATGCCTGTAGGAGCAAGAATCGCTATTGTTTTGCGTTCGTTATATTCTTTGATAACTGTAGTAATCAACACTTCTAGCATTTGGTTAATATCTGGCGTTTGTAAAACTCTAAACTCTACTTTCATCACAA
The DNA here is from genome assembly GCF_045862875.1 of Francisella sciaenopsi. NCBI lineage: Bacteria > Pseudomonadati > Pseudomonadota > Gammaproteobacteria > Thiotrichales > Francisellaceae > Francisella > Francisella sciaenopsi. The sequence goes on along the minus strand of NZ_BTHG01000003.1, from coordinate 3,622 downwards.
ATATCACCACTCCAAAAATTACAATTTAGCTATCTACCAAAATACACAACCATAATAATACAAATAGAATCTATAGACAAATGACTAGATACTATTTATCTACTGAGTCTGACTTTATAAAGACTCCTGAAGTATAGCTATTAGTCCTAAAATCGTCATAACTAGTATACGAAGAAAGCTCCACTTTATCAGCTGATTCTAGTCTTAGTACATAATATCCTTTCGACCAATCAATATCATAATTAGCAATAGCAGATACCGCTTTTTTAGATGCTACACTATCTCCATATAATACTAGTTTATACGGTCCAATATCACAAAATGTTGGTGAACAATTTCCCTTTAGACTAATCAAAGGATTACCTTTAGCATCGGCAACTATTTCAAATTTAACTATGGATTGAGTATTTTTATCTATATTAGTCCAAGTTCCGAGAAAATTAGAATAATCTAACTTTTTATCTTTTGCATAAAGACTAAAAGGTAGTAGCATTACGGTCAAACAAAAGATTAATTTAGCTTTATGAAACATATTTTGTACCCATTAGTTAAATCATGCTTAGTTATTGTACCTAAATACTGATTTTAATTTATTGATAAAGTCACCACCTAAGACAAAAAAACTAGCCACAAAAATAATATCCCCACTAAACAAGATAAGCATCATATTTAGTTGCCCAACTTGATTAATTTTGTCAAAAATTAGTATCATCTCAAGCAATAATGTTGGATATACTAAACTAGCAAAGAACATTACCAAACCTACATTATGTCTGGTACGACCAATCGGCTTCTGTATTGTAAAAGCTGATTTAAATATTGTCTTAATCGCTGACTTTATCGTATCAATTATTACTTTACCTAAAAGCATAACTGATATCAGAAAGATTCCCTCTGCACTAACAAGTAAAACTGATGAGATCGCCAAATAGCTAGATGTAGATAACCCTAAAAAAGGCATTATGCAAAAAACTACAACATAAGGCACAAATGATAAGATAAATAATAATAATCCTAAATAATATTTCCAATCTTTTGTCATGTTAGCTACCCGTGCTTAATTAATGACTCTTGTATAGCAATCTTTAATGCTTTAGTAGCATCATTAGTGCTCATACTGGGTATATCTGCTTTATTTACAACTTGCTGTGGTGCATATGGCACATGTATAAATCCAACTACCTTATTAGGATATGTCTCTAGTAAATGATACATTACATGATTACAAACATATGTTCCCGCACTATTAGATATATATGTCGGAATACCCTGCGCTTGTATTGCATCTTGGATTTGATAAATTGGTAACTTAGAGAAATAAGCATTATCACCATTTGTTGATATTTTGACATCCTTAGGCTGATAGCCATTATTATCCGCAATCCTAGCGTCATCGACATTTATTGCTACTCTTTCGATAGAGATTGCTGCTCTACCTCCAGCTTCGCCAATTGCAATAATCACATCAGGATTATATTCTTTGATTAACTTATCTAGCTCATTAACAGAGCCTTTGAATGTAACAGGAATTTGTCTTTTAATAACCTTAACTCCATCAATAGAGTCTGGAAGCTGTTTAACTGCTTGCCAAGATGGATTTATCTTTTCTCCACCAAAAGGACTAAAACCAGTTACAAGAACAGTTTGTGAATTCGCTGAAACAGCAAAAGTCAAAAATATAAATATACTTAATAAAAATTTTTTCATGATCCCTACCTATTCATACAAACCTTTAACTAGTGTATCAGATTTAGATTTAGTATTTTTTGTTGTACTTTTAATTAAACTTAACAGTTCTTGGTAATTACTAAAACTTTTTCCTGCATATATACTCGCATTTAACGATTTTAATTGCTCTTTTAATTGTGGGAATATCTCGGCAACCTCTAATAATGAAAAGAGTCGCTTATCACTCTTAGTATTTGCCCAACCAATAATCGCTTTTTGAAGCTGTATGTTATCTCTCTTAGCACATGCTTTTTTAATATCTTTTATGTTTACAGGATTTTTATCCTCTATAACAAGCTCTTCTTCATGTACATTTTTAGTTTTACGAGTTAGCTTACATTTTATGAGTAGCATAAATGTAATAAGCCATAGTACAAAAAGTCCTACTGCAACATTTCGCCAAAAAGTATCCTCAACAACCTTTTTTATAACTTGTGGTGTAGCCTGACTATTTGCATTAAAACTTGTACTTGGTATAGTGCCTTTTTTAACATCAAATGTTTTCGCAGCTATTGTCGCAAGCTGTGATTTACTATTATCAATATCGAACCATTTTAATATAACAGCAGGAACTGTCGTTTTACCTTGCTTAATAGGCATATAACCAATCTTGTAAGTCGCTGTACTTATTAGCTGACCACCTTGCTCAATATCCTCAAGTACTGGCTTTTCAGGATAAACATTAAAAGCATCTGAAGATTTAAATTCTAATTTTGGAATATCCTCACTTAGGACACCTTTTGCCTTAATAGTTACAGTCCTAGTTAATAGCTCACCCTCTTTTACGGTATCTCCTGCTGACCAATTATCACTAATTTTAACATCTGATGCAGGGAACCAATCTTTAATAGCAATTTTCTCAGGAATTGGCTTAACTCTTAAGAATTTAGCATCCGTAGAGAAGCTCTTGACCCTAGTTCCTAACTGACCAAATGTATTAGGAATAGTCGCTTGCATTGCGATAGCTGGGATAGCAATAGTTCCTGTTCTATGTGGAATTATCAAAAAACTTTCTTCAACAACATCATACATTTTACCATTAATGCGCTTTTGATAAGTTCTTCTATGATTGGTTTGTTTTATTTCAGAGTTTTTTATATCAAAATTTCTAGGATTCAGACTCAAAATAGGTGTCGAATAATACAGCTTCAAAGTATACAGCACAGGCACATTAACATAAGTTTCGCTTGTAGCTAGTGTTCCTATAGCAAATATATCCTGATAATTACTTGCTTCTTCACTTGAGAGTTTCTTATCTACTTTTATAGAAATTGGCTTTGTTGACTGATTACCAACTTCAATTGCAGGTATTGTCAGATTACCCGATCTATTTGGCATAAGCGTGACAATCATTTCAAATTGTGAGCTTGATTTACCATTTATAACAGTGGTCTTACTACTGGTACTAGTGTTATAAACTGTAAAATCCTTATCTAAAACATCTAAGTCAGGTTGGGTGTCAAAATCATCTAGATGGAGTATTAGCTCAAAAGTTTCTCCATACTCAAGATGAGTATTATCCACACTAGCTATGACATTAGCATAACTAATATTCAATCCAGCGATTAACAGCAAAAGTATACTTACTAATTTTAATAATTTAGTTCTCACGCTTACCTCCTATCATCCTCTGGTAGTCACGTGCAAATTTATTTCTAAGAAGCCCCCCTGGATTATCATTTATCGCAGCTAGAAGCTTATTCGCCTCTTTGTCATTTAGTTCTTGTTGGCGCTGATCTGCTGCATCTGATTGCTCAGGATTATCTTTATTATCTTTATTATCTTTATTATCTTTATTATCTTTATTATCTTTATTGTCTTTATTGTCTTTATTGTCTTTATTGTCTTTATTGTCTTTATTGTCTTTATTGTCTTTATTGTCTTTATTGTCTTT